>NZ_JAYKGJ010000001.1:1500000-1586656 GCF_036860695.1 Rosettibacter firmus
AAAATGTTAGTAATTATGATTTTACAGAAGGTTATTTAAGATATTACACACAACCAGTTGAAAATATGGATTTATCTTTTCAAATAGGAAGAGAAAAAATAAAATTAGGTTATGGATATGGTAGTAAATTAGTTTTATCTGGTGATCATCCTTATCTCGATTTTATTAGAATGGATTTTAATTATGGCATAATTAGTTTTTCTTCCTTGCATGCAACAACTGTGGGCGAATTTCATGAAGATCGTTCGCTCAATTACACAAAGTTTTATGCATACAACAAAATGAAATTTATGTTTAAGAATTTGTTCGAAGCAGGGATTGGTGAAGCAGTTATTTATACTGGAAGAGGAATTGATTTAGCTTATCTAAATCCATTTGCTTTTTATAAATTCGAGGAGATGTCCCTACAGGATAGAGATAATGGAGTTTTATTTTTAGATTTTCAATCAGACTTTCTTAAAGATATAGAATTTCAGGCTACTTTCTTTTTAGATGAAAATATTCTTTCGCATCTTCAAGATTTAGAATTATTTTCGAACAAAACTGCTTATCAAATAGGAGCGTTCTGGTACTCACCTTTATCAATTAACGATCTATCATTAATACTGGAATACACTAAAATTCGACCGTATGTTTATTCACACACTAATTTGAAAAACTCTTATACAGCACATGGTGAATTACTTGGACACAGAATTGGTCCAAATGCAGATGAAATTTATTTGAGTTTATCATATAACTTAAATGAAAGACTTAGAACAAATTTTCAATATCAACATATACGCAAAGGCAAAAATATTTATGATGCTTCTGGTAATTTAGTTTTTAATGCTGGAGGAAATCCATTTGAAGCGTATCGTTATGAAATTGATCCCCAGTATATTAAATTTTTAGATGGAGAAAGAATTAATCAAGATATATTTGCAATTAATATAAGATATGAACCGTTTAGAGAAGTGTTTTTCGATTTGAATTATAACTATACTATAGAAAAAAGTATTACAAAAAGTAAAAATAGATTTTCGAGTTATGCATATTTAAAAATGTCACTTGAGTTTTAAAATTATGTTTTGAACTATTAATTGGTTTTAATATTATGGAGAGTAAAACTAAATGTGCTTCCTTTTCCCGGTTCACTTTCGACCCAGATTTTTCCACCAAGTTTTTCAATCAATTCCTTGCATATTGATAAACCGAGACCGGTTCCTTTTTCATTTGCAGTTCCACGTGTAGTAAATCCTTTTTCACCACCAAATATTTTAGGTAAATTTTCTTCTGGTATTCCTATGCCATTATCGATTACTTGAATTTTATATCCATCGTTTTCTTTTGTTGCAATTATTTGAATGATTCCTTTGCGGGGTGTATACTTTATTGCATTTGATATTAAGTTTCTCAAAATTGTATTTAATGAATGTTGATCTGTAATTATTTCAAAAGAAGGATCAACTTTTTCTATTATCTTAATCTCTTTATCGTTTATAATGGGCTGATAAAGATTTATAACTTTTTTTACTTCATCAAATAAATTCAATTCTTTTGGTTCTATTTTTATTCTTCCGCTTTCCAATCGAGACCAATCAAGAATGTTTTCCAGAAGTTGAAATTGATTTTTGACTATTACATCAAGACTATGGGCATATTCTTTTATTTCTTGATAAGTAAGATATTCGGCACTTGTTGCCAGTAATTCTGTATATCCAAGGATTGGAGTAAATGGACCCCGAAGATCGTGAGCTAAAATGGAAATGAATTTATCTTTGCTTTTATTTAAATCTTCAAGTTGTTTGGTGTATTTTTTTATTTCTTCTTCTTTTTGCTTTCTATCAGTTATATCTATTTCAATCCCAACAATGTAAGTCTTCCCATTTGAATTATCTTTGATGGGAAATTTGTGAGTAAGCCAGACATACTTTTTCCCTTCAGTTTCAATTGTTTCTTCAAAAACTTTTGATTTCATGCTACTTAAAATTTCGAGATCATTTATTCTTAATTTCTCTACAATTTCTTTATCCCATATATCAGAGTCTTTCAATCCTTTCCATTCACCATTCCTGAAATTTAAAGGTAAGTATTGCTCGGCAATTTTATTCATGTATATTAAGTTTCCCTCGGCATCTTTAATAAAAGTACTCATTGGTGCATTATCGAGAAATTCATAAAATTGTTCTCTACTTAGTTTCAATTCTTTTGTGTGTAAATAGATTTTTCTGAATGAAAAAAGAATTATTAGTAAACCGGAAATCCAGATAAAGGTATGTACAATAATGTTATTTTTTGCCTGTCTACGATAATAATTGTTATAATCCAAAGAAGATATGGCAACACTATAAATGCCTTTAATATCTCCTTCTTTATTTTCGTTAGAATGACAGGTTAAACATTCCTTTTTAATTATTAATGGACGTGCATAACGAAAATATTCATGATTATTTAATGTATCATAAGAAAAGAAATCAATTTTCCCGGCTTTGAATTCATTATAAGCTTTATTTTCAAATTTATCTGGCAAATTTGTTTCTTTAATAGGATTTAAGCTTACAATTCGTGTAATTATATTTTTATCGCTTGAAATAATGATTGGTTGTTTTTTATGTAAAAAAATTGCTGTATCAACAATACCTGAAAGATCTTTTTTTGTGCTTTCTTTTTCTGTGTGGGCTAATAATCGATGAAATAAATCCCAGGTTTTGTTATTTATATCTCTTAGAACAAAGGATTTTGATTCTGTTAACGCAAAGGTAGTTTTTTCTTTTTGTAAATCATTTAATTTCCATATTAAAAAGAAAAGTATTATTAATGTCCATCCAAATATTAAAACCGAAAAGATGAACCTGTAATAGTTCAAAATTTTTTTGGTGTTATCATCTCTATATAGTAGACCAAAGTTTTGTTTATGTTTACTTTTCATATAATTATTTTTTTCTTAAGATAAAGATATTGTTTCTAATATTAATTACAAATTAGGCTGTGTGTTTAAAACTTTGGGGATAGAGGGAAGTAGAGGAACCGATGTTGAGGGCAAAACATCGGCAAGAGGAACTTCCCTCTATTTTTTTAATGAAAGGAATAGATTGAATAGATTTTTTAAATGATTTCATATTTTATGCTTTTACTTATTCAGGATAAATAAAGCAGGATAATTCTTACTTAATTATCGGAAAATTCTTTTTAAAGTTTAATCCGGAATCTATTAAGTTACGAATTAAGACTTAATATTCAATAAACTCAAATACTTGAATAATGAATCATCTAATTTTTATGTGTAACTCTGCCAATTGTGCTTCGTCAACATACGAAGGTGAATCGTCCATTAAAGAGATACCACTTGATGTTTTAGGAAATGCTATTACATCGCGAATAGATGATTTACCAGCAAAGAGCATTACAAGTCGATCGAATCCAAATGCTATACCACCATGAGGTGGAGCACCATATTTAAATGCATTCATCAAGAAACCAAATTTTTCCTGTGCTTCTGCTTCGCTTATTCCGAGTACTTTAAACATCTTTGCCTGTAAATCTGCATTATGAATTCTTATACTACCACCGGCTATTTCATTTCCATTCAAAACAAGATCGTATGCACGAGCTTTTACTTTGAGGGGATCGGTTTCCATTAATGGAATATCTTCAATTCTTGGTGAGGTAAATGGATGATGCATTGCATAATATCGTTTGGTTTCGTCATCCCATTCAAACAATGGAAAGTCTGTTACCCATAATAAAGATGGTTTAGCATCAGGTTTTATTAAGTTCATTCTTTTTGCCATTTCTAAACGAAGAGTTCCCATAATGGAAAGAGTTTTTAATTTTTCGCCAGTTAGTAATAACAATAAATCACCGGGTTGAGCGTTAGTTCTTAGAATTAAATTTTTCTTTTCTTCTTCGCTTAGAAATTTAGCAATAGGAGCTTCTAAATCATTTTCTTTAACACGCATCCAGATTAAACCACCAGCTCCTAATTTTTTTGCATAATCTGTTAAACCATCTAATTGATTTCTTGTATAATCACCGCAGCCCTGTGCTACTAATCCTGTAATTATGCCATTTTTTGATATGGATTCTTTGAAGACACGAAATTCTGAATTTTTAAATACATCATTAAGTGTTATTAATTCAAGACCAAATCTCAAATCTGGTTTATCGCTTCCATATTTTTCCATTGCTTCATCAAAACTTAAACGCGGGAGGGGAGTCTCTAAATCGATATTCCAGATCTCTTTAAAGAAAATTTTCATTAAACCTTCTGCCATTTCAAGAACATCGTCTACATCAACAAAAGACATTTCTACATCAATCTGTGTAAATTCATATTGTCGATCTGCTCTTAAATCTTCATCACGAAAACATTTTACTATTTGGAAATATCTATCGAATCCAGCGACCATTAAAATTTGTTTATAAGTTTGTGGAGATTGAGGGAGAGCATAAAATTTCCCTTTATGAAGTCTGCTTGGTACAAGGAAATCTCTTGCCCCTTCTGGTGTACTTTTCATTAAAACTGGAGTTTCTATTTCAATAAATCCATTTGAGTCAAAATATTTTCTTGTAAGTTGATACATTTTATGTCGAAGCAGTAAATTTTTTTGCATCTCACTTCTTCTTAGATCGAGGTATCGATACTTTAATCGAATATCTTCACTTACATCAATATTGTCTTCAATTTGAAAAGGAGGAGTTTCTGATTGATTGAGAATTATGAGTTTATCTGCCATTACATCTATGTTTCCAGTTTCAATAGAAGGATTTTCTGTACCTTCTGGTCTTCTTCTTACTTTACCTTCTACAGAAATAACGTATTCACTTCTTAATTTTTTTGCCAGTTCGTGAGCTTCGGCATTGTAGCTTGGTTCAAAGACAACCTGAGTTATTCCATAACGATCTCGTAACTCAATAAAAATTACACCACCTAAATCGCGTCTTGTGGCAACCCAGCCGTTAAGAACAACTTCCTGTCCAATGTTTGATTCTCTTAATTCACCGCATGTATGTGTTCTTTTCTTGAATTTCATTTTATAGACTACTCCTTAAATTTATACTGGGAAATCAAAAAAATTTTAGCAAAAATAAAGAATAATTGAAGGTATTACAAATTTTTGAGATTGTTTGAATGTAACATTACCTATATTTGTTAATTAAAATATTTTGTTTAATAAACATTATAAAAATATCATGTTAATTATTGCTGATGAAAACATTCCACAAGTAAAAGATGCTTTCAGTTCTTTTGGAGAAGTAAAATTATTTGCAGGGAGATCAATTACCAATAAAGATTTACTTGATGCTGATGTTCTCCTTGTTCGTTCAGTTACAAAAGTAAATAAAGAATTACTGGAAAATACTAAAATAAAATTTGTTGCAACAGCAACTATTGGTACTGATCATATTGATAAAGAATATTTAAAAGAAAGAAATATAGTTTTTGCAGATGCCGCAGGGTGTAATGCATATTCAGTTGCTGAGTATGTAATTTGTGCTATCGCCAGATTATTTAATATATATAACAAAAAGTTTAATAATTCGAAAATTGGAATAATTGGATATGGTAACATTGGTAAAAAAGTTGCAGCTTTTGCCCGTACATTGGGTTTTAATGTATTGATAAACGATCCACCACTTCAAAGAGAAGGATTTCCAGAAAACTTCTGTTCATTAGAAGAAGCTTTATCTGCTGATGTGATTACATTTCATGTTCCACTTAATTTAGATGGAATCGATAAAACATTTCATTTGCTTGATGAAGAAAAGCTAAACTTAATAAAGAGTGAAGCAATATTAATTAATACTTCGCGTGGACCAGTAGTGGATAACTTGGCTTTAAAGAAAAGATTAATAGAAAAAAATGATCTTTTAACAGTACTTGATGTTTGGGAAAATGAACCACAGATAGATACTCAACTTCTTGGTTTGGTAAATATTTCAACGCCACACATTGCAGGCTATTCTTATGAAGGAAAAATAAATAGTACACTTTTTATATATAATAAGTTTTGTGAATTTATGAATATTGAACCTGCATGGCATCCAGTTGTAAATAATGTAGAAAATAATATTATAACTGTTGATAACAACGAATCATTAGAAAAATTAATTGATAAAATTTGTTCTTATATATATGATATAAATGAAGATAGCAAACTTTTAAAGAAAGCAGTCAATTTTAATACAAATGAGTTGATTAAATATTTTGATAGCCTGAGAAAATATTATAGGATTCGCAGAGAGTTTAATAATTACACAATTAGATTGAGCAAGGAAGACGATAAACTGAAGGAAATTTTAAAGGTTCTTAGACTTCAAATTTAATACCAATTAAGCCAGCCTTTTATTTTTTTGTTCAGATTATTAAAAAATATTTGCACATTTGTTGAATTTGCCTTATATTTTAAACCATAAATTATGAATTACCTAAAAAAATAAGAGTAAATATGTTAGACGAATTAGATATTTCCATACTTAAAAAGCTCCAGGAAAATGGAAGAACTAAAAGGAGCGAATTAGCAGATCTAATAGGTTTATCTCTACCTTCGCTTAGCGAAAGATTGAAAAAGTTAGAAGACAATAACGTAATTGAAGGTTACTATGCAAAGCTCAATCGTCATGTATTTGGTTATGATATTATGGTTTTTATAGTTGTTTTTATGGATTCATCTAAGAATTATGAAAAATTAATTGAGCATGTAAAAAAAACCCCAGAAATTCTGGAATGCCATGCAATTTTAGGTGAAGGTTCACATATTCTTAAAGCTATTGTGAAGGACACAAAGTCATTAGAGCAATTGCTAAGTAAAATTCAATCATGGCAGGGAGTTACAAGAACGGTTACAAATTTTGTATTATCAACTATAAAGGAAACAACTAAAATAAATATCTAAGGAGTAAACTATGGGAAAAACTGACATAACAGTCAAAGATGTACTTTCTTTTATTAAAGAAAATAAAATCGAATTTATCGATTTTAAATTCATGGACTTTCCGGGACAGTGGCAGCATTTTACTGTTCCAGCTTCAGAATTAGATGAATCTTCTTTCGAAAGTGGTTTTGGATTTGATGGTTCATCAATTCGCGGCTGGAAATCCATTAATGAAAGTGATATGTTAATTATCCCTGATCCAACTACAATGTTTGTTGATCCGTTTATAACTGCACCTACAGTTTCACTAATTTGTGATGTTTATGAACCATTAACAAAAGAAAAATATGCCAGATGTCCTAGAAATATTGCACAAAAAGCAGAGGCATATCTGAAATCTACCGGTATAGCAGATACTTCATACTTTGGACCGGAAGCAGAATTTTTCGTATTTGATGATGTAAGATTTGATTCGGGACCAAATTTTGCATTCTATCATCTTGATTCCATCGAAGGCAAATGGAATTCTGGTAAAGAAGAAAATCCAAATCTTGGTTATAAACCAAGATATAAAGAAGGATATTTTCCTGTACCGCCCACAGATAAATTGATGGATTTGAGAAATGAAATGGTTCAGAATTTAATTAAAGTCGGGATCGAAGTTGAAGCACAACATCATGAAGTTGCAAGTGGTGGTCAGTGTGAAATCGATATGAGATTTAAACCATTATTGCGTGCTGCTGATCAGTTGCTGATGTTTAAATATATAGTAAAGAATACTGCAAGAATGCATAACAAAACTGTAACATACATGCCAAAACCAATCTTTGGAGATAATGGTAGTGGAATGCACGTGCATGTAAGTTTATGGCTTAAAGATAAACCATTGTTTGCTGGTGGTGGATATGCTGGATTGAGTGAAACTGCATTATATTTTATTGGTGGATTATTAAAACATGCTCCTTCTCTTTTAGCATTTACAAATCCAACAACAAATTCTTATAAACGACTCGTACCTGGTTTTGAAGCACCTGTAAATTTAGCTTATTCTCAGAGAAATAGAAGTGCTTCAATAAGAATTCCAATGTATTCGACTTCACCAAAAGCAAAAAGAATTGAATTTCGCTGTCCAGATCCATCAGCCAATCCTTATTTAGCTTTCTCTGCAATCTTAATGGCTGGTCTTGATGGTATAATTAATAGAATTGATCCTGGTGAACCACTTGATAAAGATATTTATGATATGTCGCCAGAAGAATTAAAAGGTGTACCATCTACTCCAGAATCTCTGGCTGCAGCATTAAAAGCGCTTGCAGATGATCATGAATATTTACTTAAAGGTGATGTATTTACAGAAGATGTAATCAATGCATGGATAAATTATAAAATTGAAAAAGAAATAAAACCAATGGCATTACGTCCACATCCATTTGAATTTGAGCAATATTTTGATGTATAATTTTTATTCGTAATCATTTATGCCTGCTGAAGTTTTTCAATAAACTTCATGCAGGCTTTTTTATTTAATTTTTCCAGGGAAGTTTTTCCAGATCAACATTTCCACCTGTAAGAATAAGTGCTATATTTTTATTAACAAATTCTTCTTTGTTCTCAAAAATTACAGCCAGTGTAATAGCACTTGATGGTTCTACAATTATTTTCATTCTTTCCCAGATTAACTTCATGCAGTAAATAATTGAATCATCTCTGGCTCTTAAAATTTTATAAACATTTTTTTTGATTATTGAAAAAGTTTTATCGGAAAGTTGTGTTAAAAGTCCATCGCAAATTGTACTGGGATTAATTGAAGGATGTATAAAATTATCTCTTAGAGAACGAAATGCATCATCTGCACCGGATGGTTCTGCCCCAATCACTTTTGTATTAGGTGAAAAATAAATTGTACTCAAACATGTTCCACTCAATAGACCACCTCCACCAACTGGTGCGATTATAAAATCTAATTTCACTTTATTATTCAATTCTTCATAAATTTCTTTTGCACATGTTGCCTGACCAGCAATTACTGAATAATTATCATATGAATGTACAAAAACAGCATTTGTTTCATTAATAATATTTTTTAATGTTTCTTCGCGAGATTTTAGATTGGGTTCACAATAAATAATTTTTCCGCCATAACTTTCAACTGCTGATATTTTTGTTCGTGTTGCAGTTTTTGGCATTACAATATATGCTGGTATATTTCTAATTTTTGCCGAAAGAGCAAGAGCAGCAGCATGATTTCCCGAAGAATGTGTTGCAACTCCGTTTTGTATTTCATCTTCACTTAAAGAAAAAACTGAATTACTTGCACCCCTGATTTTAAAGGCACCAACTTTTTGAAAATTTTCGCACTTGAAAAATAAATTGCAACCAAATAATGAATTGATTGATGAAGATGTTAATATGGGTGTTCGATGAATATAATTTTTTATTCTTTCATGAGCTTCAATAATATCCTGCTTCGATGGTTCTTTTTTTAAAAACATTTTATTAAAAATTGTTTATCGCCATTTAACGGCAAGCAACTCAGTATCAATTCAAATCAGATAAAATACTTTGAAGTTTTTCGAGAGCATTTTGCCAGTCGTTCATTTTATTTTTTTCTCTTTCAATTACATCAGCAGGTGCTTTGGCAACAAAATTTTCATTCGATAATTTTTTCTTTACTGCTTCGAGAGATGATGTAAGTCTTGCAATTTCTTTTTGTATTCTTTGTCTTTCGATATTTAAATCAATTAAACCTTCTAATGGCACAAATATATCACATCCTTTTACTACAGCAGAAGCACTTGCTTTTGGTTTTTGAATATCTGGACTAACAATTAACTGGTCAATTTTTACGAGTGATTTTATGTAATTACTCTGTTCTTCTGTAATTTTATCTGTCTTAAGATAAACATTAATTTGTTTTGAAGGAGGAATATTCATTTCGCCGCGAATATTTCTTAAGGCAGTAACAATATTTTGAACAAATTCAATTTCTTTTTCTGCTTCTTCGTTTATCATGTTTTCATTAAATTCGGGGTAAGCCGAAATTGAAATACTTTCGCCATCTTTCCTTTCGTCGAGCATTTGCCATATTTCTTCTGTTATAAATGGCATAAATGGATGAACAAGTTTTAGCATCTCTTCATATAATAAGATTGCTCTTGTAAGAACAGCAGATTTTACTTCTTCATCGCCATGATAAAGTCTGTATTTGGAAAGTTCAACATACCAATCACAGAAGTCATTCCATACATAAGAATAAATAATTTTTGAAGCTGCATTTACTTCAAAATTATCAATTGCATTTGTGAATTCTTTAATTGTCTTGTGGAATCTTGAGTAAATCCATTTATCTGTAAAATCAATATGTTTATCTTTGAGTGAAAGATCGATTTTTATATTTTGAGCATTCATTAATAAGAATCTTCCAGCATTCCAGATTTTATTTGCAAAGTTTCTACCAATTTCGACCATTTCGTTACTGAAGTGAACATCCTGTCCAAGTGGCGAGATGTAAGTCATTGTAAATCTAAGAGCATCGGCACCAAATTCATTGATTAAATCGAGTGGATCTGGTGAATTGCCGAGTGATTTACTCATTTTTCTTCCCTGAATATCACGAACTGTACTTGTGAAATAAACATCTTTAAATGGTATTTCTTTCATAAAGTGCATACCAGCGATAATCATACGAGCTACCCAGAAGAAAATTATATCTGGAGCAGTAACAAGAAGGTCGGTAGGATAATAATATTTTTGATCGCGTTCGTTAGTAAAGACATCCTGAGCCCATAACCAGCTCGAAGCCCATGTGTCGAGTACATCGTCATCCTGTCGCCAGTTTTCAATATCTTTTGGTGGATCAACTTCGCAATAAATTTCACCTGTTTCTTTGTGATACCAGACAGGGATTCGATGTCCCCACCATAACTGACGTGATATACACCAATCTTTAATATTTGTCATCCAGTGTTCATAAGTTTTAACCCAGTGTTCTGGATGAAATTTTATTTTTCCTTCAAGAACTACTTTTAAAGCTGGTTCAGCTAATTCTTTCATTCTCATGAACCATTGTTCAGAAAGATATGGTTCAATGGGAACATTACCACGTTGTGAATAACCAATTTTTGTAACATAATCTTCTTCTTTAAATAACAATCCAAGTTCTATGAATCGATCAATAACTTTTTTTCTTGCTTCGTATCTATCGAGTCCTTGAAACTCTTTGGGAACATTTCCATTGGTAGTTGCATCTTCGTTAAAGATATTAATTATTTCAAGATTGTGTCTTAAACCCATATCATAATCATTTACATCATGAGCTGGAGTAACTTTTACTGCACCTGTTCCAAATGTCATGTCAACATATTCATCTCCTATTATTGGAATTTCTCTTCCAACAATTGGAAGAATTACTCTTTTTCCAATTAGATGTTTATAACGTTCATCTTTTGGGTTAACAGCCACTGCAGTATCGCCGAGCATTGTTTCGGGACGTGTTGTTGCAACTATAATAAATTCGTTAGAATCTTTTACTGGATATTTTAAGTACCAGAGTTTTCCTTTAACTTCTTTGTAAAAAACTTCTTCATCAGATATTGCAGATCTTGAAGCTGGATCCCAGTTAACCATTCTATAACCACGATAAATGTAACCTTCTTTATAAAGCTTTACGAATGCTTCAATAACTTTTCGATAGTAATGATCGTCCATTGTGAATCGTTCTCGCTGCCAGTCGCAACTTACTCCAAGTTTCTTTAATTGTTGAAATATTATTCCACCATATTTTTCTTTCCATTCATAACAGTATTTAAGAAATTCTTCTCTTGATAGTTGATCTTTAGTGATATTTTTTTCTTTAAGCATTGCCACTACTTTTGCTTCGGTAGCAATAGAAGCATGATCAATTCCCGGAACCCAGCAGGCATTAAAGCCTTTCATTCTTTTGTACCGAATGTAAATATCCTGAAGCGTATTGTTAAGAATATGACCAATATGTAGAATTCCAGTTATGTTTGGTGGAGGAATTACTATTGTGTAAGGAGTTTTTGTTTCATCTACTTCTGAATGATAAAGATTATGATCGTACCAGTATTTATACCATTTATCTTCAACATCTTTTGGGTTATAAGCTTTTGGAATATCAGAAAGATTTTTGGGTCGCATCGATTTCTCAGAATTATTCAAATATTAAATGCAAATATAAGAAAAGCATTTCGTATTTACATTTTGGGAAATTTAATTGAAAAGTAGATTATTCAATCACTCAAATTCTTTATGTCTGGGTATGAAAAACTTTATAAAATCAGATATTTTGCTTTGCTCAAAAATCGGGTTAATAATAAAATTTATAAATTCTGTCAATTTCACTTTTTAATTCTTCTAAATTTATAAATCTGGATTTTCTGATATGTTCTTTCCCATCAATAAATAAGATTATTGTTGGAACAGCAAATATGCTTAATTGTGCTGCCAGTTCTTTCGATTCATTTATATTTACGTAAAGAAAAATTACTTTC
This sequence comes from Rosettibacter firmus, assembly GCF_036860695.1. Lineage (NCBI taxonomy): Bacteria > Pseudomonadati > Ignavibacteriota > Ignavibacteria > Ignavibacteriales > Melioribacteraceae > Rosettibacter > Rosettibacter firmus. The sequence continues at coordinate 1,512,371 of NZ_JAYKGJ010000001.1, forward strand.
GGAAATTCATTCTCAATTAAATCTTTTACTTTTGGCTTTAGAACTTTACAAACATTACAATTATCTGTGCTGAAATATGTAAGCACAAATTTGTGTGATTTGAGATATTCGTAAATTTCTTCAAGACGAATAGTATTATTCATTTGTTTTTGTTTGATGGTTAAGAATTTTCGTTCTTGTTTTCATTGATCTTAAATCTAACTCTCAATACTCCATTTTCATAACTTGTCGATACAATTTTGAAAGCACCAATCTCTCTGGTAGATTTTACATGAGGTCCACTACATAAGCATTTGTCGTAATCTCCAATTTTAATTATGCGTAAAATATCACCGGCTTCTTCTGGAAGACGAGCAAGATTAAAATACTTTGCTGCTTCGTCTCGATTCATAAATTCTTCTGTAATTGGTAAATTCTGCTGGATAAGCGAATTAATTTTTTCTTCTATTGCTTTTATTTCATCATCAGTTAGATTTCTATTAAAATGATAATCACATTTTGATTTTTTCTTTTCAATATGTGCACTGAAAGCACGACCACAACCAAACATTTTATCCATTGTTCCATTTAATAGATGTTCAGCAGAATGCATTGGTGGATAATATTCTTTTGGATTAATGTTGTATTCCATTTTTGTTCCTTCGATTTTTAATCTTTATCTATGTGAAATTCTTTTCCAAGTAAATATTTAAACCAGAATTGAGTTTTCAATTTCAAAGAATGATTTCTTAGTGGCATTGTTATTCCGTGTCTTGCATTTGGATAAATCATTAATTCAAAGTCTTTATTTAGTTTTTGTAATTCATAAATTAATTGAATTGAGTTTTGCATGTGGACATTATCGTCCATAGTTCCATGAGTAATTAATAATTTGCCTTTATAATTTTTTACATAATTGAGCACAGATGAATTTTTATATCCTTCTTCATTTTCATCTGGTTTATCCATATATCTTTCTGTGTAAACATTGTCATAAAGTTTCCAATCCATAACGCCAAATTCTGCTATTCCATATTTAAAATAATCAGCTCCGTAAGTTAAAGCCAGAGCTGTAACATACCCACCATAGCTTCCTCCGGTAATTGCAATTTTATTTGTATCGATGAAAGTTTTTTTCTTAAGCCACTTGACAGCTTCGATGTAATCATGCATTTCCCATTTTCCCAGGTTGCGATGCATTAAATCAATTCCTTTCTTACCAAAGTGACCCGAACCACGATGATCAACTGAGATATAAATTATTCCATATTGTGATAAATAATAAGGCTCAAGCCAATATGGGAATGCATTGCGAACGGTGGGACTTCCAGGTCCACCATAAATCGAAATTATTACAGGATATTTTTTGGTTTCATCAAAATCAGATGGTAAATACCAGATAGCTGGTAGTTGATATCCATCTTCTGTGGGAATTCTGAATAATTCTACTTTTGCAAGTTTATATTCATTCATTATTGGATTTTTTGAATCTCCAATAGTTCTAATTTTTTTTCCATCAATTGAATATAAATCAATTTTAGCTGGTGTTGTTATATTGCTAAATCTATCATAAAAATATTTTCCATCTGGAGAAATAGTACAAGTATGAGTACCTTCAATTGTAGTTATTTGTTTGAGACCTTTGCCATTTAGATTAACAACAAATAAATGTTTTTCAGTTGAATTATCTTTCCAGCCATGAAAATAAACTTTTTCTTTTTTTTCATCTACAAAAGCAATATCAAGGACTGTCAGATTCCCTTCTGTTAATTTTTTCTTGAGCACACCATTCATGTCATAATAATATAGATGATACCAGCCATCAACAGAAGTTCTTAATAGAAATCCATTATTTAAGAAATATAAGTCTTCGAACCATTCAACCCAGGTATTTTGTTTTTCGTTATAAAGTTCTTTTAGTTTTCCTGTTGAAGTATCAACAAAATAAATTATGATATTATTTTGTTCTCTATTCATCCATTGAACAGTAAGATCTTTTCCATCTTTTGTCCAGAAAGGCCAAGCAATATATTGATCTTTATTTTCATCAAAATCTGCCCAGATGGTTTGTAAGTTGTTTAGATTAACGATACCAAATTTTACTTTAGGATTTGGATCGCCTGCTTTAGGATAACGTTGTAATTCTAATTTACCATGTTGTCCATCGGCACGGTAGAGAGGAAATTCAGGTACTGGTGAGTCATCAAATCTCAGGAAACAAATCTTATCGCTATTTGGTGACCACCAGAATGCAGCATATTGACTTGCTCTTCCAAGAATTTCTTCATAATAGACCCACGATGCCCATCCATTATAAATCAAATTACTTCCATCAAAAGTAAGTTGTGTTTCTTTCTGATTTTCTAAATCGAAAACATAGAGATTATTGTTTTTTGTGTAAGCTATCTTTTTTTCATCAGGTGAGAATTTTGGATTTTTTTCTTCAAGAGTATCTCTGGTTAATTGAATGAATTGATTTTTTTCGGTAGAATAAACGTAAAGATCGTTTTGTTGATTAAATAGAAAATACCTGTAATTAGAAGAAGCAATAGCATTTTCTACACTAAATCCATTTGGCAATGATTCATTTATTTTTCTATAGTCAATGAATATTTCTGATGTGCCATCTATTGCATTAACTTTCATTAAAACTGGTTTAAATATCATTTTAGAAGAATCAGTTTTAAGTTCGAGGTAATGAGAATTATCGAGCCAGCCTTTTATTTGAGGAAGAGGATTAATTAATCTTGGTTCGGCAAAATTATATACTTGCTTAAAAGTTAGAGTTTTTTGTTGTGGTAATAAGTTATTGTATAAAAAAGATAAGAATAAAATTGAGAGTAAGAATTTTGTTTTCATTTTAATGCCGAATTATTTATTATAAAATGTTAATTCAAATTACCAGGCATATGCTTCTGGTGCCTGATTACCGGGTCCAGGCCAGATTTCATCAAGTTTTTTCAAAATATCATCAGATAATTTTAAATCGAGTGCTTTAACATTTTCTTCAAGTTGTTCTAAAGTTCTTGGTCCAATAATAGGAGAAGTTACAACAGGATTACTTAATACCCAGGCTAAAGCAACATCAGCTGGCTTTTGATTAATCTCTTTGCATAGTTTTTCATAAGCTTCGAGTTGTGGACGTAATTTTTCAATTGATTTTTGTAATGGTTCTCTTGTTCTTCTTCCTTCTTTAACTCCTTCTAAAACACCGCATAGGATTCCACCACCCAGTGGACTCCATGGAATTAATCCAATACCAAATGCTTTACATGCAGGAATAACTTCGAGTTCAATGTGTCTATTTCTCAGGTTGTAAATACTTTGCTCTGAAACAATTCCCAGAAAATTTCTTTCTCTAGCTTTATAAATTGCTTCTGTTAAATTCCATGCAGCAAAATTTGAACTACCTACATAAATGATTTTTCCTTCTCTTACGAGTTGTTCCATTGCTTGATAAATTTCTTCCCATGGTGTGTTGCGATCGATATGATGCATTTGATATAAATCGATATGATCTGTTTGAAGCCTTCTTAAACTATCTTCACAGGCTTTTCTAATATGATATGCAGAAAGTTTTGAATCGTTTGGACCTTCTCCCATTTTTCCATATACTTTAGTTGCAAGCACAATTTTATCTCTACGACTTTTATCTTCTGTTAGCCATTTGCCAATAATTTGTTCGGTAACTCCTGCCCCTTTTTCCCAACCATATACATTTGCAGTGTCAAAAAAATTTATTCCTAATTCTAAGGCCCGGCTCATTATTCTGAAACTTTCTTCCTCACTTGTATAAGGTCCAAAATTCATTGTGCCGAGACAAAGACGACTGACTTTTAAGCCTGTTCTACCGAGATGTACGTATTCCATATTGATCTCCTTCAATTTGTTTCTAAAAAATATAAAAACAATTTAGTATTATAAAGATTTACTAATATACTTTTGTTTTCATTAAATCGTACAAACATAAGAATATATTTAGAAGTATTATATTTTTTATAGTTATTTTTGGAGAAGAAATTAAGTAGTAGAATATTTATGAAATCATATTATTTATTTAAGAAAGACTGGGAATCGGAATTAAGAACTCGATATGCTATAAATGCACTCGCAATGTTTATACTGGTTACAATAAGTATAATAATGTTTTCAATTGGTGAAGAGAAGATTTCAGAATATTTAAATGGTGGCTTACTCTGGGTTGTTATATTTTTTTCTGCAATGTCTGGATTATCAAGAGTTTTTGTTTCTGAAGAAGAACGTGGAACTACAATGACTCTTCATCTTATAGCATCGCCAGCAACAATATTTACCGGAAAATTAATTTTTAATTTAGTTCTTGTTTTTTTGATGAATTTTGCCATTACCATTCTTTTCCTGATTTTTTTTGATTCTTTTATAATTCGCAATTTCTTACTTTTTTTTATTGCATTCTTATTGGGTAATATAGGGATTGCAATTTCTTCAACAATTATAGCAGCCATAATTTCAAAGGCATCAACGAAAGGAACCCTCTATCCAGTGTTGTCATTTCCAATTTTACTTCCTTTGATTTTAATACTACTTGAACTTACGAAGTTTTCGATGGATGGAAATACAGTTTCATCATCTCTGATTGAAATATTAGTGCTTGTTTGTTATGATGTTATTATGATAACAGCTTCGTATCTTTTATTTGATTTTATATGGAAAGAATAAATTATTTATTGTATAATTATACAATAATATGTATAATTATAAATATATTTTGCGATATTTATCTCTTTAAAATAAAACACAGGTAAATGTATGAGCCTAAGTCAAATAGCGAGATCTATTAAACCCTCCCCCACTTTAGCTCTCAATGAAAAAGCAGCAATTTTAAGGGAAAAAGGGGAGCCAGTAATTCATCTGGGTGGAGGAGAGCCTAAAAGCAGAGCTCCAATGGATGCAATTTTAGCTGCAGTTAATGCATTAAATTCAGGCGAAGTTCGTTATGCTCCTGCAGATGGAATTCCAGATTTAAAAAAAGCAATTATTCGTTATACCGAAGAATTTTATCATCGCAAGGTTTATCCAGAAAATGTAATTGCTTCTGGTGGTGCTAAACAAGCAATTATGGTTGCACTTCAAGCTTTATTAAATCCACAGGAAGAAGTAATCTTTCCAGCACCTTATTGGGTTAGTTATCCAGATATGGTTAAATTGTGTGGTGCAATACCTGTCCCTGTTTTGCCAGAAGATGGAACATTTTATCCACGTCTTAAAGATATTGAGCAAAGAGTCAGTTCATATACTAAAGTGATTATAATAAATAGCCCAAATAATCCAACAGGTGCATATTATTCAGAAGAGTTTATTGCTGATATAGTCGATTTTTGTGAACGGAGAGGAATTTATTTAATAATGGATGATATTTATCATCGCCTTTTATTTGATGGCAAAAAAACATATAGTGCTTACGACTATACAAAAAAATCTATTGAAGAATCAAAGCTTATTATAATTAATGGAGTATCTAAACAATATGCTATGACAGGTTTTAGAATTGGATGGGCTGTTGGAAATAAAAAATTAATTGAAGCAATGGCAAATATTCAGGGACATCAAACTTCGGGTCCATCGGTACTTTTACAGAAAGCAGCAGTTGGTGCTCTAAATGGAATTCAATCGAGTGTAGAAAGTTTAAGAGTTACATTGGAAAATAATCGCAATGTTCTTATCGATCAATTACGTTCTTTCTCTGGAGTAAAAGTTCATGTGCCAGATGGAACTTTTTATTGCTTTGCAGATTTTTCTGCTTATGAAAAAGATTCACAGAAACTCTCAAACTTTTTAATAGATAAAGTTATGGTTCTTACTGTTCCAGGAAAAGAATTTGGATTGGATGGGCATCTTAGAATTAGTTTTTGTGGAACTATTAAAGATATCACCGAAGGTATTGAAAGAATGAAATGGGCATTAGATCCAAATTCTCCAAACGAACTTTACATTGGCGATAGAAAATTAGTGAGGGATTGGTCATGAGTAAATATCTTGAATTTAATACACCTGCAAGCAAACAGGCAATGGAGCTTGCATCGGACTTTAGATTAAAAAATCAGGGTCTAACTTATCTCGACAGAGTTTACTGGAATTTGCCAGAAGAAGCTTTGTACGAAGAAGCAATTTTTAGAAACGAAGGTAAAATTGTAAAGGGTGGTGCATTACTCGTAAATACTGGAAAACACACGGCAAGAGCAGCAGCAGATAAATTTGTTGTTAGAGAAGAATCCACCGAAAAAGATATCTGGTGGGGAATTTATAATCGACCATATAGCCATGAAAAATGGTCTCAACTTGTAGCACGTCTTCAAGCCTGGGCACAAGGAGAAGAATTTTTTGTTCAGGATGTTTATGCTGGTGCAGATCCCGATTATCGAATGCCTGTTAGAATTATTACAGAAAAAGCATGGCATTCTCTTTTTGCAAGAAATATGTTTATTACAACTAATGATAGAGATGAACTTAAAAATTTTGTTCCCGATTTTACAGTAATAGCTGTTCCTGGATTTAAAGTTGATCCAATTACCGATGGTACAAGAACCGATACAGCAATTATTATTAATTTTCTTCAACGAACAGCAATTATTGCTAATACACTTTATGCAGGTGAAATTAAAAAATCTGTTTTTACTGTATTAAACTATTTACTTACTTATGAAGATGTTCTTCCAATGCATTGCTCTGCAAATGTTGGAGAAAAAGGTGATGTGGCTTTGTTCTTTGGTTTAAGTGGTACTGGGAAAACAACACTTTCTGCCGATCCTAAACGAAGATTAATAGGAGACGACGAACATGGCTGGAGTTCGCAGGGTGTCTTTAATTTTGAAGGAGGATGTTATGCAAAAGTAATTCGACTTTCTGCTGAACATGAACCACAAATCTATGAAACCACTCATAAATTTGGGACAATTTTAGAAAATGTTGTTTTTGATCCTGTCTCAAGAAAAGTTGATCTTGATGACGATACAATAACAGAAAATACTCGTGCTTCTTATCCAATTGAATTTATTCCCAATGTAATTGAAGAAGGTTATGTTAGAAGTCATCCAAAAAATATAATCTTTTTAACATGCGATGCTACAGGCGTTATGCCCCCTATCGCAAGATTAACTCCTGAACAGGCTCAATACCATTTTATTAGTGGTTATACATCTAAAATTGCTGGTACCGAAGTTGGTTTGGGTATTGAACCACAAATTACTTTTTCTGCTTGCTTCGGTGCTCCTTTTATGGTTCGTCATCCTTTTGAATATGCAGAAATGTTGAAACAAAGAATCTTGAAACACAAAGCAAATGTATGGCTTGTAAATACAGGCTGGGTTGGTGGTCGATTTGGTGTTGGAAAAAGAATTAGTATACGTCATACCAGAAATTTATTGAATGCTGCCCTTGAAGGAAAATTAGATAATGTTAAATATCGTAAAGATAAATTGTTTGGTTACGAAATTCCTATGAGCTGTCCAGATGTACCAGAAGAAGTTCTTTATCCAGAAAGGTCATGGGGAGATAAAAATGAATACTGGAAAAAATATGATGCTCTTGCTGCACGTTTTATAGAGAATTTTAAATTGTTTGAAAATGGTTGCTCGCAAGAAGTAAAAAATGCTGGACCAAAACGATTATCACAAATCGAAGTTAAATAAATTGATAATTTTTGAGGTTATCTCTGTATTGATTTAATTACTAACAAGAGATAACCTCAAATGAATTATTTTTCAAAATAGTTATCGAGTATTTCTTTAATTTGTTCTTTTGTTTGAATGCTGCTGGTAGCTTTTACAACTTTGCCATTTTTATAATATACTGTAAATGGTAAACCTGCAAATCCTTTGCATTCAGGTAAATTTCTAATAACTTTAGCATCTGGAATGTCAAATTCCATATCAAAAAATTTTACATGCTTATATTCATTTTCTAATTCTTGCATAGCTTGATATACAGGAATACACATTGGTCCCATTCTACCACAGCATATCATTACATATTCATTTTCACTGAGGATTTTATTGTATTGTTCTTCTGATAAAATATGATTTAAGTTTGTTTTGAGCATAAGTTTATCCTTAATTAATAATTGAAATTTTTCTTGAATGAGATGTAGAATAATTAAAAACGATTCCAAGATTTTATAAGACTTTTTCTATATTTATTAAATAATAAATAAAAAATTCTAATGGATAATTTTCATTTTGATTATGTAATTATTGGTGCTGGACTTTCTGGTTTATATTCTGCTTATCTTGCATCGAAATATGGTACTGTTGCATTAATTACTAAAACCACAATTGAAATAAGTAATTCATACCTTGCTCAGGGTGGTATTGCTGCTGCACTTGGAGAAGATGATTCTCCTGAACTTCATTTCGAAGATACTATTAAGGCAGGTGCAGGTTTATGCAACAAAGAGGCTGTAAATATTCTTGTAGTTGAAGGCAGAGAAAGAGTTAAAGAACTTATCAATTTGGGAATGCAATTCGACAAGGATAACAATGAAATTTCTTTTGGCTTAGAAGGTGGACATAGCAGAAAAAGAGTTCTTCATGCATCTGGCGATGCTACAGGAAGAGAAGTAGTTAATTTTATTCTTAAATTCATTTATGATAATAATAGAATTAAAATTTTTGAAAATACTTTAATCTATAAACTCATAATTAAAAATAATGAATGCTCTGGTGTTTATGCATACAATCACATTGATAATAAAAGTTTTATAGTAACAGGTAATGTTACAATTTTGGCAACTGGAGGTGCTTCGGCTATTTATTCAAATACAACTAATCCACATACATCTATTGGAGAAGGTTTATATTTAGCCTATGATGCTGGAGCAATAATCGAAAGTATGGAATTTATTCAATTTCATCCTACAACTTTTTATACAGGTACAGACGAAACTTTCTTGATTAGCGAGGCTCTTCGAGGTGAAGGTGCTATTCTTGTTAATAGTAATGGTGAGAGATTTTTGCTGGAAAAAAATCTAACAGAATTAGATACAAGAGATATAGTCTCAGAAGCAATTTTTGAAGAACTTAAAAAAACTGGAGAATCGAAAGTCTACTTAAAACTTGACCATCTTGATAAAAATAAAATAAAAAATAGATTTTCTTACATTTATCAAGAAGCATTAAAATACGGAATCGATATTACAAAAGATCTTGTGCCAGTTACACCAGCAGCACATTATATGGTTGGTGGAATTAAAACAGGTGTTAATGCAGAAACAAATATTTTTCGTCTTTATGCAGTTGGCGAAGTTGCTTCTACTGGAGTTCATGGTGCTAATAGATTGGCAAGCAATTCATTGCTTGAATGCCTTGTCTTTTCTAAACGAGCAATTGATCATTCATTAAATGTAATTAAGAAAAATGCCGATAGATTCTTTCAACAGACTCATCCTGAATTTAGAATTGATAATAATATGAAAGAATATTTTATTGAAGTAAGAAACAAAATTGCAAAACTACTATGGAATAACGTAGGTATTTTAAGAAATAAAAATGATTTAATGATTGCATTAAACGAAATTGATAACATATCAAATAATTTTTTACACGACGATTCTGAATATTATAGCAGTAGAATAATAAGTTTAATTAATGTTGCCAGAATGATTACTTTGAGTGCACTTTTACGAGAAGAAAGTAGGGGATGTCATAAAAGAATTGATTATCCCAGCACAAATGATAGATTTAAACAAGTAATTATTTTACAAAAAAATAAAGAACCAGAGTTTGTTCCTTTATTATGATTATTAAAACAAAAATTATAATGAAAGATGAATAAAAAAGAGATTTTAAAAATTGTAAAAATTGCTCTACAAGAAGATATTGGAAGTGGAGATATCACCACAAATTTAATTGTATCCAACAATCAAAAGGGATTTGCAACAATTTATGCTAAAGAAGATGGCATTGTTGCTGGTTTATTTGTAGCTCGTCTTGTATTCAAAACTCTTGATGATAAAATTATCTTTAAAGCATTAACTGAAGATGGTAATAAAATATCTTGTGGTGAGAAGTTAGCAGAGATAAAAGGAAATTTAAAATCATTGCTAACTGGTGAACGAGTGGCTTTGAATTTTTTACAACGAATGAGTGGTATTGCAACAATTACATCAAAATTTGTAAAGCAACTTGAAGGAACAAATACCAGACTTCTTGATACTCGCAAAACTGTGCCAGGTTTAAGAATGCTTGATAAATATTCAGTTAAAATTGGTGGTGGAACAAATCATCGCTTTGGACTTTACGATATGGTGTTAATTAAAGATAATCATATTAAAGCTGCAGGAAGTATTACAAAAGCAATAACTTTGGTTAAAAGTAAACTAAAAAATAAAATTAAAATTGAAGTTGAAACAACGAATCTTGAAGAAGTAAAAGAAGCTCTTGCAAATAAAGTTGATATTATTATGCTCGATAATATGTCAATTGATACAATGAAAGAAGCTATTAAATTAATAAATGGTAAAGTAAAAACTGAAGCATCTGGAAATATTACATTAGAAAACATAAGGGAAATAGCATTAACAGGAGTTGATTTTATTTCAGTTGGAGCTCTCACTCATTCTGTTAAAGCTCTTGATATAAGTATGAAAATAGAAAATGTTTAATTTATCAGGAAAAATCTATGAATGATTTAATAAATGAAATAAATAGACTTAAAAAAGAAAAAAATGCAGTAATTCTTGCACACAATTATCAAATACCAGAAATTCAGGATTTAGCAGATTTTGTTGGAGATTCACTTGGATTATCTCAACAGGCTGCAAAAACAGAAGCTGAAATAATTGTATTTTGTGGTGTTCATTTTATGGCAGAAACAGCTTCGATAATTTCACCTGATAAAAAAGTTTTAATTCCAGATTTACAGGCAGGATGTTCACTTGCTTCAACAATTGATGCTGAACAACTTAAAAAATGGAAAGAAGAACATCCCGACTATATTGTGGTTTCTTATGTAAATACAACTGCAGAAGTCAAAGCTGAAAGTGATTATTGTGTTACATCGTCAAATGCTGTAAATGTTATAAAAGCAATTCCTTCGGATAAAAAAATTTTATTTCTACCAGATAAATTTTTAGGAATGTATGTAAGTACAATTACAGGTAGAAAAATGGAAATCTGGAATGGTTCATGTCATGTTCATGAAAAGATTGGTGATGTAAGTTTTGAAGAAGTAAGAAAAATTCATCCCGATGCAGAATTTCTTATTCATCCAGAATGTGGTTGTTCGTCATCATGTATGCTTAAATCTCAACTTTATTTTGATTGCAAAAATATTCATATTTATTCAACAGAAGGAATGATAAAACATGTGATGAATTCAAATGCGAAAGAATTTGTAATTGCAACAGAAATAGGAATACTTCATAGATTAAAAAAGATTAAACCAGATGCAAAATTTTATCCTTTGAGTGAAAATGCAGTGTGTGAATACATGAAAATGATTACTCTGGAAAAACTATATGAATCCCTTCTTTATGAAAAATTTGAAGTGAAAGTAGAAAATGAAATTGCTGAAAAAGCAAGATTGCCAATTGAAAGAATGCTATCAATTACTTAATAAAATAAAATGAAAATTCTTGTTGGTTCTACTAATCCAGTTAAAATCGAATCTGTCAGAGAAGCTTTTTCCTGTTACTTTGAAAACATCGAAGTTGAAGGAAAAGATATTAAATCTGGAGTTTCTGCTCAACCAATCAACGAAGAAACTTTTTTAGGTGCTCAAAATCGTGCTGTCAATCTTAAGTACTTGAGTGAAAAGGAAAATCTTAATTCAGATTTTTTTGTGGGCATTGAAGGTGGAATTATAAAATTATTTAATAGATGGTTTGCTTTTGGCTGTATGTGCATTATTAATAAAGAAGGAAAGATTTCATTTGGAACTTCTCCACATTTCGAGTTACCTGAAATTGTTGTAGAAAAATTATTAAATGGTAAAGAACTTGGTGATGTGATGGATGAATTAACCAATCAAAAAAATTCCAAACAAAAAAATGGTGCAATAGGATTTTTTACAAATGGCGTAATGAATAGGAAAGAATTATATGTTGAAGGTCTAAAAGTAGCAATTATACCATTTCTGCATTCAGAAATGTTTTATAAATAAATGAGGTAAATATGATATTACCAATTTATCAAGTTGATGCTTTTGCAAGTAAAATATTTTCAGGAAATCCAGCTGCAGTAGTGCCATTAGAAAAATGGCTTGATGACAAAACACTTCAAAATATTGCTATGGAGAATAATTTATCTGAAACAGCATATTTTGTTAAAGATGGCGAAGAATATCAAATTAGATGGATGACACCACAATCAGAAGTTCCTCTATGTGGTCATGCTACACTTGCTTCTGGTTATGTTCTTTTTAATTTTATTGAGAAAGATAAAAAACAAATTGTTTTTAATTCCAAAAGTGGAAAATTATTTGTTGAACGAAATGAAGATTTTATTACTCTTGATTTCCCTTCAAATAAACCTCATAGAACAATACCACCAGAAGATTTAAATAAATGTTTTAGTGTTCAACCTGTTGAGATTCTCGAGAACGGATTCTTTCTACTTTTAGTTTTCGATGACGAGAATTTTATTAAAAATTATTCTCCAGATTTTAATTTAATTCGCAAATTACATAAACATGCAGTAATCATTACTGCAAAAAGTAGTACTGTTGATTTTGTTTCAAGAGTCTTTGTTCCAAACGAAGGAGTTGACGAAGATCCTGTAACAGGCTCTGCTCATACAGTACTTACACCATACTGGTCAGAAAAATTAAATAAGAAAAAACTTATTGCTCATCAAGTATCAAAAAGAGGGGGAGAACTTATTTGTGAAAATATGGGGGAACGAATTAAAATATCTGGAAGGGCAGCTTTATATATGACAGGGAATATTTATCTATAGAAATCACAATTAAATAATAATAGATTTTACTTAATCAAACTCTACTTTATTAAAAAAAATATAAGCATATTTACACGAAAAATTTTTCGCAGTGCGAAAATTTTACACAAATAAATTTTATTATTGAATTTTAATCTAAAATAATGAAAAAAATATTATTATTGGTAATAATATCGATTTGTGGAATTATATCTTGTGATGCTCCAAGATTAAATCCACTGGATTGGCAAAATCCAAATAATAAATTAGGTCAGATTGATGGCTATATTCTCTCGTCTTCTCGTAATCCTTTAAGTGGAGTAAAAATTATCTGGAAGAATCAAAATATTTTTACTTCCACCGATGCACAGGGATACTTCAAAATTGAAAATATACAAATGAAAAATGGAATGCTGATTTTTGAAAAAGAAGGATTGGCAAAAGATTCTATTTATGTTGAATGGAATAATCAAAAAGTTAAACATCTGCAAGAAATTATTCTCAGTTATATTAAAGGAAAGTTTTCAGGTTATGTTTATACTATTCCACGTGTAGCTGTTTCTGGTGTGAGAGTGTTATGGAAAGTTCAGAATTTATTTACCGAAACAAACTCAGAAGGATATTATGAGATGGAAAATGTATCGATGAACAATGGCTGGATTTACTTCGAGAAAGAAGGATTGTCTAAAGATTCATTTTATGTTGAATGGGGAAACGAAGAAGTAAAACAAATTCCTGATATAATTTTATATCCAACAATTGGAACACTTGATGGATACGTTTATGCAGTTCCACATTCAGCATTATCAAATGTAAAAGTATTGTGGAAGAATCAAAATATACTTATCGAAACAAATTCTGATGGATATTATAAATTTGAAAACATTTCTATGAAGAATGGATGGTTGTATTTTGAAAAAAATGGATTTGCAAAAGACTCGATTTATATAACCTGGAATAATCAAAAAGTTATACGAGCTAACGAAGTTATTCTTTATCCAACAATTGGTACTCTTGATGGATTTGTTTACGATATTTCTTTTAGACCAATTAAAGATGTTAAAATTTACTGGAAGAATCAGAAATTGTTTGAAGAAACAAATTCAAGTGGCTATTATAAATTTGAAAATGTTTCTTTGAAAGATGGCTGGCTTATTTTTGAAAAAACAGGTTTTAAGAAAGATTCTGTTTATGTAAGCTGGGGATCTCAAAATTATGTGAGAGTTAGCGATAGAATTTTAAGTTATACCACGGCTACAATTTATGGCTATGTTAAAACAGTTGCACTTCCACGCAGAACTATTCCAGGTGTAAAAGTATACTGGAAAAATCAATCAATGATTACACAAACAGATGCTTCTGGATTCTATCAATTTGAAAATGTGATTCAAAATAATGGCTGGCTTTATTTTGAAAAAGAAGGTTACAGTAAAGATTCTGTCTTTGTGCAATTTAATAATTTACCAACAAAACAAATTGAAGATAGATTTTTAAATTCAAATCCGAAATTATCAAGCTTATCAATTTACACTACAGTTCAGAATCGATATCCAGATATACAGGTGCAACGACTTTATATTAATGCTGAAATTACTGACGACGAAAAAGATGTTGATTCTGTTTTTGTAAAAAATAATTCTTTTAATTTCTACAAAAGATTAGTATTTAATCCAGAGACAAATAAATATGAAAATAATTTTAGAACCGTAGATTTAAAAGTTAATTCACTCGAAGATGCTATTGGAACTGACTTTATTATAATTGCAAAAGAGAAGTCTGGCAAAACTTTTACAATTGGCTCTGGTGGTATTAAAAGATTGATTACAAAGGAAATTATAATTGAATCACCAGTCAACAGAGCAATAGTTAGTAGCACACCAACTTTTGTATGGAAAAAGTTTACTCCAGGATTCAATTTCAAATATACTGTTCAGGTTTATACAGATGAAGTAGCCCCAATTTTAGTTTGGGAGAAAAAAAATATATCTAAAGATGCAGTTGAAACAACTTGCGATGTAGCTCTTTCACCAGGAGATTATTACTGGGTTGTAATATGCACAGATGATTTTGAAAATAGTTCTATTTCTAAACCAGGTACTTTTACAGTAAAATAAAAGAAGAGCTATGAAATTTATTCCAGAAAATATTAATTACATAAAAAATCTATCGAAGGAAGAATTCGAAGCATTACTTGAATTCAGCCAGATGCTGAATTCGTCAAACTATCAGGAATCATTCATTGAAGATGTAATGGATATTGTAATAAAGATTGTTAATGCAGAGCGTGGTCTATTTGTAAAGTATGATGAATCAACAGATAGCTTTTCAATAATTAGTGCAAGAAAGATATCGAATGAAAGCATAACAGACTTAAATCAATTTTCATCTGGAATACTTCAAAAAGTTATTAAAGAAAAAAAGCCACTTTTGTATCACGATGTTATGGGAGATCCAAATTTATCACAATTTCAGAGTGTTCAGATTCATAGAATAAAATCTGTAATTGGAGTTCCAATTATTAGAGATGATAAAGTATGGGGAGTAATAATTGCAGATAGTACAATGGATCGACGTGAATTCACAGAAGAAAATCTGATCTTTTTGAATTTCTTCTCAAATCTTGTTTCACTTACTTTAGATAGAATAATTAAACTCGAAGAACTGGAAAAAGAGAATAGAATTCTTATAAATAAACTTCAGGCTACCGAACCAATTCCAGAGATGATAGGCAACAGTGTTGCTGTTCAAAATCTTACAAAACTAATTCACAAAGTTGCACAAACAGATGCTACAGTTTTAATAATGGGAGAAAGTGGAACTGGTAAAGAAGTAGCCGCTCGTGCAATTCATCAATTGAGTAAAAGAAGAGATAAACCATTTCTTGCTCAATTTTGTGGTTCGATACCAGATAGTCTTCTTGAAAGTGAATTGTTTGGTTATAAAAAAGGAGCGTTTACAGGAGCTACTTCAGATAAACAGGGCTTGCTCGAAGCAGCTGATGGTGGAACATTTTTTCTTGATGAGATTGCCGATATTTCAAGTGCTCTTCAGGCAAAACTTTTAAGAGTTCTTGAGAATAGAGAAATAATTCGACTTGGTGATACAAAGGTTAAAAAAGTTGATGTTAGAATTATCGCAGCAACTAATAAAGATTTACATGCACTTACAAAGGAAGGACAATTTAGAGAAGATCTTTTTTATAGATTAAATGTCTTCCCTATTAAAATGCCACCATTGCGAGAAAGACGAGAAGATATTCCTTTACTTGCAAGTTATTTTGTTAAGAAAATTGCTAAGAAAGATATTTCAATTGATTCATCAGCAATTAAAAAATTAGAAAGTTATTACTGGCCTGGCAATATTCGTCAATTAATTAATGTGGTTCAACGAGCACTAATTCTTTGTGATTCAGATAAAATTTCTGCCGAGCATATTATTCTTGAAGATAATCAGGATCTAATGAATTTTAAGGGAACATTAAAAGAATTTGAAATGCTGCTACTTAAAAAACGTCTCGAAGAATTTAATGGTAATAGAACTCTCACAGCAAAATCACTTGATGTTTCTGTAAGATGGATTCAGCTAAAACTTAAAGAAATGGGCGAACAATAATAATGGTAGGCTCAACAGAAATATTGTTTGAAAAGTTTGAAATTATTGATGTCCTTAAGAAAGATGACCATGCTGCAGTATATCTTGCAAATCATATTTATCTGAGTAAAAAAATAATTTTAAAAGTATTAAACACAGAAAAAATTTCTGATCAGGCATTAATCGAAAGATTTAAGAGAGAAGCAAAATTACTTGCAAAACTTGATCATCCAAATATTATTAAAGTACTCGATTTTGGAACGAGTAAAGAATTTTTTTATATATCATTTGAATACATTGAAGGAGAAAGTTTAAGAAATTTACTGAAGCATAAAGAACTCACATACGAAGAAAAGAAATCGTTAACCATTCAACTTTTTAAAGCTCTTCACTTTGCTCATTCAAATCAAATAATTCATAGAGACATAAAGCCCGAAAATATTTTTGTTGATAAAAATATGAATCTCAAACTTGGTGATTTTGGACTTGCACTCTCAGCCGAAGATAATTTTGTTACCAGTCCATATTCAATTGTTGGAACACCAAGTTATATGTCGCCCGAACAAGTTGCAGGTGCAAAATTAAATAATCAGAGCGATTTGTTTTCTGCTGGAGTTGTAGTATATGAAATGTTCACAGGAAAAAATCCTTTTCTTAAAGAGAATGTTACTCTCACATTAAATGAAATAATGTCGTATAATGAAAATGCTATTGTTGAAGAAATTTCAAATGTACCTGATGAAATAAAAAATATCATAACTCGATTGCTAAAGAAAAAACCAGCTCAAAGATATAACTCAGCTCTCGAAGTATTAAATGAATTGAATGTTCAAGCAGAACAATTAACAGTTTCAATAATTTCAGAATCGAAAAAAGAAAGTAAAAAGAATTTACTGGTTTTATCAGCATCAGTATTGGTAGTAATATTTATTGGTTTATTACTTTTTATTAACAAACTTCAACCAGATAAAATTTCGCCCGAGAAAAAACAATTGAATCAATTAACAGATAAATTAAATAAAGAGAAAATGGAATCTTCTGGCATTCAAACCGAGAAGATAGAATCGGGTTCAGGCGTCGATAAGCTGGATTTAAAATCAGATCAAACAACAAATAAAGAATCTGAAAATTCTCCTTTACCTGCAATTAAATATGGTGGTTTGTTTGTAGAGTGCTATCCCTGGGCAGATGTTTATGTGGATGGCGAAAAACTTGAAACAACACCAATGAATAAACCATTAATGCTTGTTGAAGGAGAACATACAATAAAATTGGTTCATCCCGATTATCCAGTTTATACGAAGTTAATTAGAATTAATCATTCGCAGGTTACAAATTTAAGAGTTTCGCTTGAATCGTTGATGGGTTACATAAATTGTAAGGTTAATCCATGGGGTGATGTCTATGTAAATGGTGATTATAAAGGACAAACACCATTAAAAGATTTAATTAAAGTTTTCCCGGGTTTTGTAAGATTGACAATAAAAAATCCCAATTATAAAGAAATTGATACAAGTCTTTATGTTCAACCGGGAGATACAATTTTGCTAAAGTTTTTATTGAAAAATAGATAGTGGTATAAAACTTGTGCTAAACAATTGAAAAGGTGAATGATATGAAGAATAATATATTAATAATAATGTTTTTATTAACCATGCCATTAATTGCTCAGAACTATGAATGGCAGGTTCTTGTAGGATGGGATATGGAATATCCAGTATCAGGTGGACAGGTTGTATATGATTCAACAAGTAGTAAATTTTATGTTCTGGGTGGTGAAGATGCATCTAAAGAAGTTGTTGATTGGATTCAAGAATATAATATACTTGATGGCAAGTGGAAAATAGTTGGAAAAATGATGCAACCAAGATACTTGTTCGTAGCAAATATGTGGAAATCTCAAATACTTTATTTTGGTGGTGTAAGTGAGCTCTCAGAAAATAAAAATGTTATGGAAACATGGAACTTGAAAACAATTCCATCTGAACCAGTTGTTTTTGATACTCAAGATAATTTTGCAAGAGCATTTTCTACAGGATATATAAAGAATAATTTGCTTTATATAATTGGTGGTGAACCAATTCCAAGTGGTCCAAGTGAACTTCCATATATTGTAGGATATGATTTAAATAACAAATCAATTAGTTTTACTTATGGTACAACAAGTCAAAATCAACCTAAACAACAAATGTCAATTCTGCTTAATAATAATATTTATATTTTTGGTGGTATACTAAATGGAGCTCTCTCTTCGATAAGTAAATTTGATATAAGTAAAAATGTATTTGAAGTTTTATCACAAAAACTTCTTACTCCAAGAGCAGGTGGTGTGGCGATTTATAATCCGATATTAAAAAGAGGATTTATTATTGGAGGCTTTAACGAAACCGACAAAGCTCTAAACTCTGTTGAAGCAATCGATTTTTTAAGTGATGGGAAAGTACTAATTTATCCATTTGCTTCGCTTAAATATGCTCGCAGAAATCCTATGGCTATTAATTATGGAAATACAATTGTTGTATTTGGTGGTAGAGATGAAAATGGTAATATAGTCCCTTATCTCGAAAAACTTGTAACTCCAACTGGCATGAGTGATTTAAATGAAATACCAATTAATGATAATTTATTACAAAATTATCCGAATCCTTTTAATTTAAGTACAAAGATAATATTTGAATTATCACGGAATTCAAATGTTTCGCTTGATATTTTTTCGTTATTAGGTGAACATGTCTTAACATTAAAAAAAGGTTACTTCAACGCAGGCAGATATGAGGTTGATTGGAATGGTAAAGATAAATTTGGAAACATCGTTCCTGCAGGAGTTTACTTTGTGCAATTAAAAACTGATAGACTCATTCAAACAAGAAAAATGGTTCTTCTCAAATGATTAAAAAATTACTTTTCCTTCTTTTTTTTCTAAATTCATTTTTAATTTTTGCACAGCATTCCGAATTTGAAAAAGTTAAAAGTCTCTATAATTCTTTTGACTATGAAAATGTAATTAAATTTTCGAGTCCATTAATAAGTGATAAATCTCTTCCAGATTCTTTACTAATTGAAGTATATTTAATGCGTGCAGTCTCTTTTTATTCTTTGGGAAACGAAGATTCAACAAAAGAAAATTTTAAAGGTATATTAAAAATCAATAACAACTACGAAGCCGATCCTTCTAAAATTTCTCCCAAACTTATTTCACTTTTTAATAAGGTGAAACTGGAATTTCATGAATCACTAAAACCAGAAACCGCTTTAACCGATAGTCTACAAAATTATTCGATAAAGAAATCATTTGATTACTCACTTTTTAGAAATTCTTTAATAAGAAATATAATTCTTCCTGGTACTGGACAATTTTTTAGTGGCATAAAAACAAAAGGATCTATTCTTACTGCATTATCTATTATTAATCTTGCAGGAATTGGTTATTTTATAAACGATACAAACAAAAAAGAAAAAGATTATTTAAATGAGTTAGATCCCCAGCTTATTCAACATAAATATGATATATATAATAAGTCTTATAAAACAAGAAATATTTTATTTGCTTCATATATCGTTATCTGGATTTATAGTCAACTCGATTTACTTTTCTTTAATAGTAATGACATATTTATGAGCGAAGACATTAATGCAGAATTTAATTCATCGATTAAAATTAATGAGATAAATCTTAGCTTAAAAATTCCATTTTAAACAGGCTTCAACACCAATTTTATAATGAATAAATTTCGTTGTGTGCGAAAAAAATTCGCAATAAAAATTTTATAGACTAACTGAATGTTATTAAAAAAACGAAAAAGATTAATTTTTTGTTCTGGCATTTTAATTGCACAATGACATAACACACACAAACAAGCTCCGTCCTTAAGAGGCGAAGGTAAAACAAGTTTCAAATCACCTTCGCCTTTTTTATTTCATATAATTAACAATAAATTTTCAAGTCTAAATGAATATTTATATATTTAATAAAAAAATTTTGGGAAATGGAATTTAAAGCAGAAAAACAAAAGGATGTCTCAATCATTCATGTATATCTAACCAGAGCTACATTAGCAAAAGCTGTAAAATTTAAAGAGTTTGCAACAGATATAATTAATGAAGGGATTAATAAAATTATAATAGACCTAACTCTTTGTGAATATATCGATTCAACATTTTTAGGAGCTCTTGTTTCTTTATTGAAAAAAGTAAATGCTTTAGGCGGCGATATAAGGTTAGTTTATAATAAAGAAGCTCCCTCTTTAATGTTTATGATTACAAGAATGGATAAAGTATTTAAGATTTTTTCTACACTCGACGAAGCATTAATTAGCTTTGGAATAACTCCACAAAAACCTAAGCTTGAGTGGAAATAATTTTATAGACTTTGTCGTTTTCTCTAACAAGTTCTTTACAGGGGAAAGTAATTTCGTTGCCTCTTTCGGCTTTTTGTAATTTGTCGTTTTCCTGCATCATTTCTTCAATTGTTAATTCTACAACTCCTGTTGTATTCCCGATTATATAAATAGAATCACCTACGTTTAATTCCCCTGCTTCTATTTTTACATATGCAATTTTATTTTTTTTATAGTAATTCAATACTTTGCCAACGTATACTTTTCTTGTTGTTGCTTTGCTACCATAAGCATCTGTAAAACCTTCCTCTCCAGGAGTACCAAAATAAAATCCAGGTGAAAAGCCTCTATTATAAACTTTTGATAACTCTTCGAAAAATTTAGATTTAATTTCAGATGTAAGTTTATTTTCATAATATAAGTCAATTGCATTTCGATAAACAGATACAACTTTATAAATATACTCTGGACTTCTTTTTCTTCCTTCTATCTTAAAGGCATCTATTTTTGCTTCAATCAGTCTGTCAATAAAATCAACAGTACATAAATCCTTGGGAGATAAAACATATCCATCTCCAATTATTAAACTGAATTTTTCATCTTTATCAACAATCTCATATTCTCTTCTGCAAGGTTGTAAGCATTCTCCTCTGTTTGCACTTTTATTAAATACTTCGTGACTCATAAAACATCTACCGCTAATTGCAACACACATAGCTCCATGCACAAAAGTTTCTATTTCAATATCAACTTTATTTTTTATTTCTATTATTTTATCTAAAGTACATTCTCTTGCAAGAACAATTCTTTTTGCACCAAGATTTTTATAAAACTTTGCCGCTTCAGAATTTGAAATTGAAGCCTGCGTACTAATGCAAAATGGCATTTCATATTCTTTACATTTTTGAAGAACAGATAAATCCCAGCCAATAATCATATCTATTCCAGCATCTTTTGCAGCAGATATGATTCTATCGAGTTCCTGTAGCTCATCTTCAAATATTATTGAATTTAATGTAAGGTGTGCTTTTATATTATTTTTTTTACAAATATTAGAAATCTCTTTCAAATCTTTCAGTTCAAAATTTTTTGCCATTGCTCGCATATTGAGACTTTCAACACCAAAATAAATAGCATCTGCACCAGCTTTTATTGCTGCATTGAGCATACTCCAGTCGCCAGCAGGAGCTAAAAGTTCAGGTTTATTTTTATATTTTATTCCCATGATGTTCTAAAGTATTTAAAGTTTACTATGTAAATCTATCTATTTAATAATAAATCTGCTTAAGGTTGTTTATGCATAAAAATTTTTACCTTGCTCTACTTGGAATAGGAATAGGCGGAATTGGTTTTGGATTAATTACACCTGTTACAGTTCTACTGCTTGAACAAAATAAAGCTCCAGCAATTATTACGGGAAGCATTACAATGGTCGGCTATTTAAGCGTGGTCATTTTTTCTCCTGTAGCAGGATTGTTAATTAATAAATATAATCTTAAAAAAGTTCTTGGTACTGGATTGTTTTTATGGTCAATAGGAGCATTAGCACATATATTCTGGTACATAATTCCATTACTTTATTTAATAAAATTTTTGATGGGAATAGGGGGAACATTAATTTTTGTTTCAACAGAAGTTATAATAAATTATTATAGTGATGAAAATAATAGAGGAAAAAATGTTAATCTTTATGCTGTAATTTTATCGATAGGAATTGCACTCGGTTCAATTTTAATCTGGACAATTAAAATAGCTACGTGGTTGCCTTTTGTTATAGGTGCACTTGTTATGTTGTCTGTTTTTTTATTTCAAGTAATATTTTTTGAAGATATAAATGTTAATCACAATAATAGCAGAATAGCAAAAATCTCATTTACCAGTTTACCTTTGTTGAGTATTATTGCACCAGCAGTTTATGGATTTTTTGAATCATCAATTATTGTGGTTATACCGATGTATGGTTTAAGAAATCTGTTTAATGTAAATCAGGTTTCTTATTTTATTGCATCTTTTGTTACAGGTGGAATAGTGTTACTTTACTTTATAGGTTTTATTAGTGATATCATCAATAGACAAAAATTACTACTCTTTATTTTCTTCCTTTTGAGTAACCTGCTTATTCTACCATCTATTTATAATAATTTTATTTTTTTGATTATAACTTTCTTTCTAATCGGTGGAATGATTCCAGCAATTTATACTGTTGGATTAAGTTATACAATAGAGAAGGTCGAAAAACAATTTATAGCACAAGCAAATGGTTATTATATAATGATGTATGGAATAGGAACAATTGCAGGACCATTTATTGGTGCATTACTGGTTGATATAAACAAGCAATTTGGTTTCTGGTTGTTTTCGGCAATTCTTTGCTTTCTCTTGTTTGCCTTTTTTAGATGGTATGGAAAACAAAATTCGTAGTATGTTTACTTGAATGATTTTATTATTTTAGAACAAAGTTAATAATCTATTTTAATGCCTAATAAGAACATAAATATAATTGAAAGTCTAAATAATATAGATACTCCAGTACTTATAAATTTTATAGATAAACATCAAATTGCCAACGATAAGCTTAAAAACTTATTTGAAATATCATACGATCCTAATAATGATTTCTGGAATACAATAAAATTTTATGATGTACAAAATAATTTATTGACTCTCGAAGAATTACCTTTCATTAAAGCCGCAAAAGAAAAAAGAAGTATTCCTTTTTTTAGATTAAAATACCTGGATAAAAATTCTTCTGAAAAATATTTAATTGTTAACTCAATATTTATTCAGGATAAAAGCGAAGAGTCTTTTGTTATATCCTTATTTAGTGATGTAACAAAAGAAATTGGTATTGAACAAATACTTAAAGAATCGCTTGGTAGCATACAGGCAGTTTTATATTCTACTAATGCAGATGGAAGTGAATATTATTTTATAAGTGATGCTGTACGACAACTTTTTGGATTTACTCCAGAAGAAATTTATAACAATAAATTTTTAATACTGAGAACAATCGAAAAAGAACACTTCAAAAATTTTAGAGAGTTTATTGATAAGTTAAGGACAGGTGAAGCTTCGGTAGTTGAATATAAGATGAAAGATCGCTTTGGAAAAGAACACTGGGTAAGACATACAGGAATTCCAATTATTAGAAACGAAAAAGTTATTCGTGTGGTGGGAATTATTCTGGATATTACAGAAGAAAAAATTACAAGACTTCGTCTTGAAAACTCAGAAGAAAAATTTAGAATGCTAATTGATACTGCAGACGATTTAATTTTTATATTGAATGGCTTTGGTTATTTCAATATGGTTAATAAAAATGGTGCTAATGCTCTTGGATATAGACCAGAAGAAATGATAGGAAAACATTTTTTAGACTTTGTTGATAAAGAAGATGAATCAAAAATTGCAGAAGCATTTTCAAAAATCTTAACAACTCAAGAAAAAGTTATTTTTGAAGTTTCCTTTATCGATCGATTCGAAAAGAGTATTACATTCGAAATCCACGCAAAACCAATGATTATTGATGGCGAAGTAGCTGGGATGATAAGCATAGGAAGAAATATTACAAATAGAAAACTTTATGAACAGAAAATAAAAGAACTGAATGCAAAATTAATTGAAGCAAATAGAATTATTTCCATTGAGCGAGAAAGAGCACGACAGAAAATCACCTTGCTCGAAGAACTAAATAAACTGAAAAGCGAATTCGTTTCGAATATTTCACACGAATTAAGAACACCACTTGCATCGGTAGTAGGTTTTGCTGAGACCATTGCTACCGATTCTGATCTCCCAAAAGAAACCATCAAAGAATTCAGCGAAATAATTTTAAGCGAAGGCAGAAGACTTGCAAAAATAATAAATGATGTTTTGGATTTTTCAAGATTGGAAACAGGTCAAGAAGAATTAAAAAAAGAAGAATTCGAAATTCAAAAACTTATTGATGAAGTAGAATCAGATTTTAAAAACGAAATAAATCAAAAAGAATTAGTTTTATCGAAAGAATATCCACAAAAGGAAGTTAAAATTTATGCAGATAGAAAAAGATTAAAACAGGCACTCGATAATCTTGTTTCAAATGCAATCAAGTATACACCTAAAGGTGGAAGAATTAATTTAATGGTCAACGATTTTGAAAAAGAAATTGAAATTACAGTAAGCGATACTGGAATTGGAATACCAGAAAAAGAACTTCCCAAATTATTTCAAAAGTTTAGTAAAATTTATAGACCAAATGCACCAGTATCAGGAGCGGGAATGGGACTGGCAGTTGTTAAACAAATTATTGATTTGCATAAAGGTGTTATAAGGGTTAAGAGCGAAGAAAATAAAGGGACAACATTTATTATAAGATTACCAAAATAAATTACGAGGGAAGAATTGGAAAAATTAATTTTTATAGTTGACGATGAAGAATCGATATTGAAAATGTTAACACATTGGTGTAAAAACCAATGGGGCTACAAAGTAAAAACATTTACTACAGGTTCAGAAGTTTTAAATGCACTTAATGAAGAACCAGATTTAATTTTGCTTGACATAATGTTGCCTGATATAAATGGTAATGACTTATTAATTAAAATAAAACAATCTAATCCACAACTTCCAGTAATTATGCTTTCTGCTCAGGGAAGTATTGAAGTAGCGTTAGAATCAATTCGTCTTGGAGCATTTGATTACTTTCCAAAACCACTCGATAAAAATAGACTCGAATCTGCAATCAGGAATGCAATTAAAAATTATGATCTCGAAAGAGAATTAAAAAAGCTGAAAGAGAATATTCAAAAAGAATATAGTTTCGATAATATTGTATCTGCAGATAAAAAAATGCAGGAAGCTTTTCGAATGGTTTCGAGAGTTCTGGATAATGATATAACTGTTTTAATTCAGGGAGAAAGTGGTACTGGAAAAGAATTAATTGCAAGAGCAATTCATTACAACGGGAAAAGAAAAAATGCTCCATTTGTTGTTGTAAATTGTGCTTCGATTCCACGTGAACTTTTAGAGAGTGAATTATTTGGTCACGAAAAAGGTGCATTTACAGGTGCACATCAAAGAAAAATTGGAAAGTTTGAACTTGCAAATGGAGGAACAATTTTTCTTGATGAAATTGGTGAAATGGAAATGTCTCTTCAGGCAAAAATTCTCCGTGTAATTCAACAAAAAGAATTTGAAAGAGTTGGTGGTAACGAAGTTATTAAAACAGATGTAAGAATAATTTCTGCTACAAATAGAGATTTGAAAGAATGTGTGGATAAAAAACTTTTCCGTGAAGATCTATACTATCGATTGAGTTCATTTCCTATTTATATTCCACCACTTAGAGAAAGAAAGGGTGACATTGTTGTATTGATTGATCATTTCATTAAACAACTTAATGAAAAACTCGGGAAGAATATTAAAGGAGTTACCAAAAATGCACTAAAACTTATGTACGATTACAATTGGCCTGGCAATGTAAGAGAACTTGAAAACACACTCGAACGATGTATGATTCTTACAGATGGAGATTACATTGATGTTGATGTATTGCCAGATTCAATTACAGCTCAATCTGTTTCAATTGATAATAAAACTGCTTTGTTTGCAGACGATTCCCCCATTATTCCAATTGAAAAACTAAAAGAGCAGGCTATACGTCATGCTCTTAAAGTAACAAATGGAAATATTGTTGAAGCAGCAAGAAAACTTAAAATTGGTAGAGCAACATTATATCGTTTAATAGATAAATATAAATTAAACAGAAATTAAATATGGAGCTTTTATGAGTATATCAGAAGAAATAATTGGCGATATTGTTATTGAAACAATAAATTCTAATAGAGCTACATTAATCGAATCAGAAAACTTAAAAAAGCTGATATATGATAAAGTTGAAAAAGGTTATAAGAAAATTATAATTGACTTAAGTAATGCTGAATTCATAGATTCAACTTTTCTTGGAGTAATTGTTAATGGACTTAAGAAAGTTGTAAGTCTTGGTGGTGATTTAAAACTTGTAGGATTTAAACCAGCTGTTCGTTCTATGTTTGAATTAACACGCTTATTTAGAGTTTTTGAATCTTATCCTGAATTACAATCAGCATTAAAAAGTTTTCAGAAATAATATGGAGTTATAAAGTAATCTACTATGGTCGAAAATAAATTTTCTGGAAAAATTCTACTCGTGGAAGATGAATTTAATATTGCAAAACTTTTAATACACAATTTAAGTAAAGCTGGTTTTGAGTGTGAACACGCAAATAATGGAATAGAAGGATTGAAATTAGCTCACGAGATTAAACCAGATTTAATTATAAGTGATATTATGATGCCAGAAATGGATGGTTTTGAATTTAGAAGAGAATTATTAAAAGATCAGGAGCTAAAAAAAATTCCTTTTGTATTTCTTACAGCAAAAGGAGCAGAAGAAGATATTCTTAAAGGTTATGATTTAGATATAGAAGATTATATTATTAAAACATCCAGTCCAAAAGTTATTATTGCTAAAGTTTCTGCTATTCTAAAAAGTCTTGAGAAAGAAAGATCAAAAGTTGTGGACGAAGTACAAAAAGCTGCCGATACAATGGTTGCAACTGTTGTGCCTGATGCTCCACCAAAATTTGAAGGTCTAAAAATAAATCAGTGGTATCAACCTTTCAAAAATGTACCTGGCGGAGATTTTATCGATTATTTCAGTATTGACGAGAATAATTTTGTTGCAATTCTTGGTGATGTTATGGGCAAAAGATGGGGTGCATGGTATTTTGCTGTTGCTTATGCGGGATATGTAAGAAGTGCAGTTCGTTTTGTACTTCAATCAACTCAAGAATATAAACCAAGTGAAATACTTCAGAAAGTTAACGAAGCCGTGTATAACGATGAAAGAATATCAGAAGTTTTTATTACACTTTCAATTGTTGTTATTGACACAAAAAATAAAATTGCAAAATATTCTGGAGCAGGAGATTTACCTATAATTTATAAATCATCAGACCA
The DNA here is from genome assembly GCF_036860695.1 of Rosettibacter firmus. NCBI lineage: Bacteria > Pseudomonadati > Ignavibacteriota > Ignavibacteria > Ignavibacteriales > Melioribacteraceae > Rosettibacter > Rosettibacter firmus. The sequence goes on from NZ_JAYKGJ010000001.1 coordinate 1,540,167, forward strand.
GACCAAATTGATTCAATCAAGTGGTTTATTACTTGGTTTTAGTCTTTCAGGTCAATATGAAGATAATGAAATAAAATTGACGGAAGGAGATGAAATAATTTTACTTACAGATGGTATAACTGAATCAAGAAATAAAAATGGTGAACAGTATGGACAGGATCGGTTATTGAAATTTATTAGTTCATTATCTTTAAATGACAACACAGTTGAAGCTCTGAAATCTGAAATCATGAAATTTACAGATGGAGAACTTGAAGACGATGCAAGTGTAATTTCAATAAAACTTTCTACATGAGAATTATTACAATAAAATTTACAATTCTAAATTATTCTTGATTATCTACAGGTTTTAATGTGAATCTAAGAATAATATATCCAATCATACCTGCGATGAGTGATGCTATTAGAATTGAAATCTTAGAATAATCTATAATTCTTGGATTATCGAAAGCAAGTAAAGTTATAAAAATTGACATTGTAAAACCAATTCCAGCAATAAATCCAGCACCTGAAATATTAATCCACTTTAAATCAGATGGCAATTTACATAGACCCAGCAAAACACCTAAAAATGAAAAAAGTATAATCCCAAGTGGTTTACCTAAGAGCAAACCTGAAATTATTCCAATACCATAATTATTTAATAAGTTGTTGTACCAGTCTGATTCTATAGCTATACATGTATTTGCGAGTGCAAAAATTGGCAATATTAAAAATGCAACAGGTTTATGTAAAAAATGTTGTAGATGATATGATGGTGATTCTTCATCTTTTTTATTAAAAGGAATTGCAAATGCAAGCAATACACCTGTTATAGTTGCATGAACTCCAGAATTTAACATGAAGTACCACATTATTATTCCACCAATAATATATGGTAAAAGGCTATAAACTTTAAGTCTATTTAATAATAAAAGAATAGCAAAAATGCCCAGTGCAGTAAATAAATTTATAAAAGAAAGATCTGAAGTGTAAAAAATAGCTATAACTAAGATTGCACCGAGATCATCAATAACTGCAAGAGCTGTTAAAAATATTTTTAATGAAGAAGGTACTCGTTTACCAAGTAACGATAATATTCCAATGGCAAATGCAATATCTGTAGCCATTGGGATACCTGCACCGGATTGAGTATCGGTTCCAAAATTAAATAGTGTATAAATTGAAGCAGGAACAATCATTCCACCACCAGCAGCAAAAATTGGTAGAAGTGCATTTTTAATATCGGACAATTCACCTTTATAAATTTCTCTTTCTAATTCAAGACCAATTAAAAGGAAAAATATTGCCATCAATCCATCATTAATCCAGTGAGATAATGAGTGATTGGCAATATCATAATTCCAGAAATTAATGTAGATTGTTTGTAGTGGAGAGTTAGCAACAATAAGTGAAAGAGCTGTCATAATAACCAGAAGAATTCCACCTGCCTTTTCACTCTCAAAGAATTCTGTAAATAATTTTGTAAGCTTCATAAAATATTTATCTTATTTTTAAGATGAACAAAAAATATTATTAAGCATAATTGATAAACAAATTGGTTATAACATTAAAGCTAAGTTTACTGTATGGTAAGTACATTATTGCTTTGATATTATTTTAATTATAATTCAACTAAACTTTTGTGCCTTTCTATATCTGATTGAACTGGTTGATAAGTAAACAACAGATTTTTGTTAAAATGAAGCCATATAATAATTTCAAGTTAGATAAATTTATTTAAGAAAACAACAAAAGTTGTAGAACCAGCAATTTATTAATTACAAAAGAATGTTATAATCGTTTTCTTTCTTTTCAGAAAATTTAATCACTTAAAATGTTTTTGTTCTATTAATCCAGGATTAATAGTTATATATCATATATTGATTTATTAATTTTTGAAAAACACAATTAACAGATAGATAAGAATAAAGAGAATTCTCATAAAAAAGGAAAAATATGAAACAAACAATTTTAGGAGCAGGCGGTTCAATAGGTATTGAACTAGCAAAAGCTCTGAAGGAATACACATCAGATATAAGACTGGTAAATAGAAACCCGGTAAAGGTAAGTTCAACAGATAGCTTATTTCCTGCAGACCTAACTATAAAAAATAATGTATTTGAAGCTATTAAAGGTTCGCAAGTTACTTATGTAACAATTGGTTTTCCATATAATACAAAAGTATGGAAAGAATATTGGGTTCCTTTCATTAAAAATGTAATCGAAGCTTGTTTGAAGTATGATTCAAGGCTTGTATTCTTCGATAATGTATATGCTATTGGAGGTGATAATGTAAATCACATAACAGAAAATTCACCAATAAGCCCAACAAGTAGAAAAGGTGAAATCCGTGCAGAAGTTGATAGACTTATTCTGGAAAATATTGACAAAAATAACTTGCAAGCAATTATAGCACGTGCACCAGATTTTTTTGGTGGGACTTCAAGAGAAAACAGTGTTATTATAAATCTTGTGTATAATAATCTTATAAAAAATAAAAAAGCACAATGGCTCTGTAATGCTAAAGTTATTCATTCAATGGGATATGTTCCAGACCTTACTAAAGGAACAGCTTTACTTGGAAATACTCCACAGGCTTTCAATCAGATCTGGAATTTACCAACCGATCCGCAAAAAATTACAGGTGAAGAATGGATAAATCTTTTTGCAACAGAATTAAAAAAAGTTAGTGAATATACTGTGGTTCCCAATTGGTTAATAAAGGGAATTGGATTATTTGTGCCTGTTATGAAAGAAATAGCAGAAATGAATTATCAGTATGATAGAGATTATTACTTTGATAGCACGAAATTTAAAAACTACTTTAAGTTCACTCCTACTTCGAATGCAATTGCAGTAAAACAAACGATTAAACAAATAAAATATACAGAGATATCAGATGGTAAAAGAACAAAGAATCGCTAACAGCCATTCGTTATAATGTGGACAAATGTTGTTATATCAAGTGCAGTACTTCCATCAACTTGATGATGAAATACTTCTGAATCGCCATAACTTCTGAAGATTATTATTCAGGATATCCGGGAAATACTCTTTAAATTTTTGTGTCAAGTGCTTTAAAATCTTTTAATGATGATACGAATAAAATATTTTCTTTTGAAATAACTACTTACACATTTTTGAATCCAATCTTTTTAGAAACTTCACGTAGTTTTTCATTCCACTTCTTAAAATTTTTTAAAGCAATTTAAATAACACATTGTAATGTGTTTTATAGATTTTTCATTATATTGATTTTTGATTTCATCTCCGGCTATTTTGAATATTTTAAAACTACACCACCATTCGAAAGTTGCTGAGTAGAAACAAGAGAGCAATTTCTTAAATTTATTCCCTGTCTGAAAAGAGGTCTTCATAAAATAATTGGTGCAATTATAATACGATATTCGTCAAAAAGATTATTGTTGATAAAAGTTTCAGAAAGATTGGCGCTTCCAAATACATCATATATCTATCGCCTTGTTCTTTTATTTTTTGATTTCAGTTGAAGCATTTCCTTTGATCAGAGTGGAATTATTCCGCTCTACTGATTTCAATGTTTTTGAAAAAACGAGTTTAGGAATTTTATTCATCAGGTTAGTAATTACATCTTCTTTGGTCCAGTAAGCAACCATGCCTTCATAAGTTACACGTCCAAAAACAAGAAAGTCTGCCAATTGTAATTGTTCAATGCTTAGTTGTTCAAGTTTTTTTCCTAAATTACTTTATGAAAAGATAAATCCCAGTTTTTATTACCAAAGTATCCATCAAGTGTAATGAGGTTCCACAAGTTTTCTCATGGTTTACTTTAAATGTTTAATTAAGAATTTAATTTGATTTCTTACATACTTGATAGCAGAACTGTTTATCCTGGTAAAATTGGCTTTACTTTCCAGCGCATATACCAAACGAAGGTAATGATTATAAAAAGAACTGCTGTATAGATTGCACTGCTGGTTTCACTTCTCATTAAGTGATAAACAGTAGCACTCACCGAGACAATCATCAATCCTGCTAAAGCTAAAAGAAGCAGCCAGATATAAATTCGCAACAGTCCTGGTAAGATTAAACCAAGGGCAGCAAGTAATTCAGCTATACCGATGAAGTAACGGAATCCGATTCCCAGAGATGCATTCATTATCTCAACATATTCTGCAGGTGGGAAAATCATAATCCATCCGTGCCATAAAAATTGAGCAGCAAGCAGTAACTGAATTGTCCAGAGAACTTTGTTCATAATTTTTCCTTTAGAATTATTTATTAATAAATTTTCTCCAACCGGCATATAACAAAGAACTTTTTAATCCGGAATTACCGGCTCTACCAGTTTTGTTAATTGATCAAGTGAATCCTGCCATCCGAGATAGCAGAGTTCCTGTGGAATAGCATCCGGTACACCTTCCTGAACGATTGTCACATCCGAGCCGCAGGAAACCTGTTTGATAGTAACCGTAGTAATCATTTCACCAGGCAAATTCGGATCATCAAATTGATCTGAATAACGAATAAGTTCATCTGGTATCAGTTCAAGGTATTTTCCTCCAAATGAATGACTTTTTCCCGACGAGAAATTTGTAAATGACATTTTATAAGTTCCACCAACTTTAGCAACCAGATGATGCACTTTGCAGGTAAATCCATTTGGTGGAAGCCATTTTGCCTGTGCATCAGCATCAAGAAAAGCTTTGTAAATTTTTTTAGGTGATGCTTTAAAAACTCTATGAAGCGTTATTGTTGACATAATATTTATCCTTATTAAATTAATTAACAAATGAACTTATGAATCATTTCTATCAAATGATTGTTACATTTAATAATTATTTTCCTTTATATGCTCTTTCTATCTCTGCTATATTGATTTTTTTTATCTGGAGCATTGCCTGCATAACTCTTTTTGCTTTGTTTGCATCTTTATCATTCAGCATATCAACTAAAATTTTGGGAGTAATCTGCCAGGATACACCAAATTTATCTTTCAGCCAGCCGCACATACTTTCTTCTCCGCCATCAGCTGTAAATTTATTCCAGTAGTAATCAACTTCTGTCTGGTCATTGCAATCAATAATGAACGAAATTGCTTCATTAAATTGGAAATTATGTTCACCGGGTCCATCCATTGCAGCAAATAAATTTCCATCCAGAATAAAATCACTGTACATAACAGCATTTTCATTGTCGGGAAATTTATAGATACTTTCTATCTTCGAATTATTGAAAACAGATGTATAATATTTGATTGCTTCCTCTGCTTTACCAAAAGCACTATTAACAAAAAGGAGAGATGGAAAAATTTCCTGTTTTATATCACCCTCTGCTAAAATTATCTGCCAGGATAATCCAAATTTGTCTTCAACCCAACCGTATTTTTTACTCCAGTCATATTTATTTAATTCCATTAAAACTTTTCCGCCATCAGAAAATTTTTTCCACAGGCGGTCTATTTCAGATTCATCTTTTACAAGAATAAAAAAAGAAATTGAAGGATTGATCTTGAATGCAGGTCCACCGTTAAGTGCCAGAAATTTAATTCCAGCTATTTCAAATTCAATTGTAAGCACACTTCCTTCCGGCTGACCTGAAGCTTGTGAAGATGCTTCATCATATCTGAAAACTTTACCAATCTTTGAATTCTTAAAAATAGATGTATAAAATTTAAAAGCGTCTTCAGCATTGCTGTCGAACCATAAACACGAAGTTATTTTTTGCATGATGATATTCCTTTCAGATAATTAAACACTTATGATTTTTGAAATATAATAATGAAACAGAACAATTCCATTCTTAACTGATTTTGCATCAATAAGTTTAAGACTCTTTTTTCAATTCCCTCAAAAAATGATTATTGTTTTGGATAAGTGTAATTTATCATCCACTGTACACCGAACTTATCAGTGATCATTCCGAAATAATCTCCCCAGAATTCATCTTTCATCGGCACAGTAATTTTTCCATCTCCCAAAAGACTGTTGAATATTTTATTAGCTTATTTTTTGCTTTCAATATTTATTGTAACATAAAAATTGTTGCCAGAGTTTATATTAAATCCCATCGATTCAAGTGCATTGGTTGCCATGAGCATATTTCCTTTACCCATTGGTAATGCTACGTGCATAACTTTGTTTTTATCTTTTTCATTTAGATCTTCAGAGCCGGATGCATCTTTGAATCTAATTACTCCACCTATAAAATCTCCGCCAAAAACTTTTTTATAAAAGTTAAATGCTTCTTCTGTGTTACCCGGAAAATTCAAGTACGGATTAATTGATTTCATTTTTTACCCTTTATTATTTGAATTGCTTTTTAGTGTTATTCTATTGTTGAGAGTAATAGCTTAAACATTATATTTGAATGCTATTAAATGAGGATAGTTTATAAACAATCATGCCTGCAATATATTTTTTTAGGATTTGTTTAGTAATTCACAAGTAAGTATGAGAATATCTTTGTTAGAACAACTTTCCTATTTTTCATTTATGCTTTTAATATGTGTGTCTTTGAGTTTAAATTATCTTTTAATAACAGTTAAATACTTCTTTTAAAATCAAAAGACTCCTTAGGCATGGATAATTTTTTTAATTTCTATTGCATCCTTTATTTGCATTTGCCATGTTATTAAATTCTTGTATAATACCTGTTGTCTCTGTCTTTCTTATTACTAATTATGTTATGAAAAACTTTATACAATAATTCTAAAATAAGTTTTTTATGAAGCAGGAACTGCTTAAATGCTGGTTGTTAACTTAATGAAGGAAAAGTGGTGTGACCGATGGTTCCTTTAGAGTTGTTTGACAAAATAATGTAGAATGTTACAACGGTTTTAAATGGGAATTACTAATCTTCTTTCATTGTTGAAATTAATTCCTCAATACTTTTAAATCTATATTTCTCGAAATTTTTTTGGTCTATTCGTTTAAAAGCCCATTTATTCTTGGTTAATTTCATTGCATCTTCACACCACAATTTTGTCCGTTTGTCTTTGTACTCAACGTCTACATCTTCCCTGCCTTTTGTTTCGAGGATCCAATGATTACCATTGTTTAATACTACTACGAAGTCAGGATAGTAGTGTCTGAGATTTCCTTCTGAATCCCTGTATTCGACAAAGAATCCTATCTTTGGAACGATTTTGGAAAAGGACACAACATCTTCGGCTTTATCTAAAAATCTGGCAAAATCTACTTCAAAATCATTTTCGCAGGGAACATAGTTGAAGATGCATCGATTTGCAGGGTAAACCATTTTTGACCAAATAAAAGGTCTTATATCTGAAAGTTTAATAACATCACCTTTTTCTGGTTCTCTTTCTATGAAAGTAAGGTCTTTGAATGTTTCTACAAATAATTTTATTAAACTCTCCTGAACCTCTGGAGAACTCAGCTTATAAAGGACTCTTGGATCATCAATATCAACATTCTCATTGAATAATTTTTCTACAACATATTTCTTCACAAGAGGATAGAAAATAGCGAAGGCTCCCCCGATTTTCAATTGTTTAAGGATCTGGTCAGTATAATAGGCAATAACACTTTTTGGATCCTGAGGAACGGGTAAATCCCATTTTCTTTTAATAACTTCCATTCCTTTGAGCACATCAACTGCCACATATTCCATTTCTAATATTTTGTTTTCTAACGGTAGTGAAAGAGATGGAAGTTTATAAACTTCAACTTCTTCTAAGTGAAATTCCCTTATAAAAATTCTTGGAGAGAGAATGGGAATCTCAATATTCTTGTCCAGCTTGTTTTCATCAACAAATATCGTTGTTAAATTGAGTGATTTTTCAGTATCAAATTCAGTAAACTTGATGCCCTCTTGCGCTTCTAATTCTTCAAGAATATCAATCAAGCCAGGTGGTCCAATAACTTCAAGTGTATTTATTGATTTATCAACATTTGCATCTTCTTCAGGAAACATTTTTCTTAAACCTCTACCAATAACTTGTTCTGGAAGCACTTTTCTTTTTGATGTATAAGAACGTAATCCCACAATTACATTAACGTTTCTGACATCCCAGCCCTCGTTTAGCATCAGAGTACTAACTATTGCTTCGTAAGGATTTTTCTCTGGAGCGGGGTCGTCAATGGTTTTTGCAAATTCTCTTGCTTTAGGTAAATCTGCTTTTTTAATTTCACCTGTGCTGTCTGTATGGATTAATAATACTTTATTCTTGAGGTCGGGCACGGAATTAACATAATTAAATATCTCGTCTGCCTCTTCATTTTCTGGACATTGAAGAAATAATACGGGTTTTTTATTCAAGGGTTTAAGTTTTTCTTTATATTCACGCCATCTTCTTATTCCCGCATCAATCCAGGCTCTGTATCTTTCGACTGTCTTCTTAGATGCAATTTCCTCAGCACCCTTTACAAATCCTTTTAGTGGTAATTTCACGATGTTCATTTCGATGGCTTCTTTTAATGAAAAGTCAACAATGATCCATGGAAATAAAGCACCGGTTTCGGTTTTTGGTGTGGCGGTAAAGTCAAGTTCCATGTTGATACCTTTTCCATGCCGGGATGTCAAATTTTTATTAAGTTCTAAAAGAATTTTTTTCCAAGCTTTTTCAAAACTGTAAATGTGGTGAGCTTCATCCTTCAAGATCATTATATTAGAGCAGGAAGTAAGAACTTCTTTTATTCTGTTTTCTTGATAGATATTGGAAACATTATAAACAGCAGGTAATTCCATTACTTTATCTACATACTCCTCAACTTCTTTTTTCCTGCTTTGCTTTTCTTCTAACTGCTGAATATTGGTCAAAAACAACACAGCTTCTGGAATTATGTGAATCGGGTCTTCTTTAAGAATCACTTTCAGATCAAATTCTTCCTGCCACTCTGGAGGAATAAGCGTCAATACACGGAATATTTTGCCATCCTTGAAATCCCTTGTTAGTCTGTCATAAATTACGTTTTTTTCTCCTGCAATAAGCAGAAATTTTGAAGTGTAATCATTCTTGTTCTCTTTCTTATGATTAAAATACTGCCATACAATACTCAACGCCATAACATAGGTTTTGCCTGAACCTGTCGCCATTTTAAAAGCATAAAGTGGATACTGATCATAAGAAGGATCGTAGCCTTGAATTGGTCCAGCACCAAAATCCCTTGCCATGTCTATGAAATTTCGTTTTTTCATTACTTCATAGACATAAATTAGGGTTTCAATTCCTTCTCTCTGACAGAACCAGAACTGGAATGGCTCCCCATTTACAATATGATCTTCATTGAACCAATATTGAAGTAACCGCTTTGTCGTGTCAGTCGTGTTAGGATAACCTTGTTCTCGCCAGGTATAAACTGCTTTGCGAAGTTCATTAACCAGATATGCTTTGCTTGGTTGTCTTTGCTCAGGATGTAAAAGTTCAATCGGTCTCACTTTTAATCACCTACCCTTTTTGAGTGTCTAATTCTATCAATATTTTCCCTGCACCTTTACTCTTTTGGCCACCGAGAATAGTTACATTGTTTAAAGCAGGAATCAAAATCTCATTGATTAACAAGAGTTGAGATTCTTCTAAAGGTTTTGAGGCGATTCCATCCAACCAGAGGTCGACTTTTGTTTCTCCAATCTCTCTTGCCTTACCAAACTGAAGGGTATTTTGTTGCAAAATTATCTCCATAGCGCCCTTAAATATGGTTCCAGGCTTAACCTGCTCAGCAGTAACAATTGCTCCAGTTGCTGCTGTGCCGCTCTCTCGGTCTATCCTGATACTTGTTTGGTCTATTCTGAACTCCCCTTCTTCAGGCCAGAAATTAGGTATCCGAAGGAAACCCATTAAACCTGTGGCACCAAAGAAATAGCAAACAGGGCAAACTCCAATTGGCGTGTCATTTTCTTTTTCTTTTGGTATCTCAATTCTATCCTCATCAACCTTTATCTCACAATGGCTGCGATATCCAGATTTGAAGAGCTTCTTTTCCGCATGTGAGGGGCGTGGTGCAGGTATGCAAGGCTTGAGTAAATTGTCGTCAGATATTTTGAATTTTTCTTTGAGAGAGTTCTTTTGTTTGAGCAGTAACTGCTCTACTTGATATCTAAAAGCTCCTTTAAAGCTAGATGCAGGTATCGCTGGCTTTCCGTCCACAGAAAAGACTGGAGCCTTCTTTTCCGTAAGTGGCGAAGGACTGCCTCCAATATGGAGGAAGGAACCTTCCTGAACGGTTATCTTCAGTGGTATCTGAAGCACTGACAGAACTCCTTGCGTACTCTTTTTCGGCAGACTTTCCATTTTTTCTATGTTATTCATCTTTTATCACCTCCATAAATTCTGTTAGTGAATTTAGTTTTCTGATAAAGAATGCAATCTCAAGTATATCAAGATTCATTGCATATAACTCCTTTAGATATTCTAGTGTTTTTCCAAGTGCCTTCTTCTCAAATTTTTTTGCTTTTTCTATTTTGTATAGGAAGAACTGTTCCACAATGGGGAAGCTGTGATTTTCTATGACCTTTCCATAGTCTTCCATGTTGGGGAGATTGCATCTTACAATACCGAATTTATCTAAAGTTAAAAACATCTGCTTAAGAAAGTGTGGTTTATTGTTAATAGCGCTCTTTAATGCGTTGGTTAATTCTATTGAATACTGGAGATTTTTCTTTTGTGTGTCATCCTTTTTCGAGTCGTAATAACTTCTTAGCTCCGCTACCTTCTGCTCAATCCTCTGAGTTACCTTATCTAATTTATTCTCTGCATATTCTTTCCCAAGATTCTTCCACTCTCGCTCATCAAAAATGGTATAACTGATGTAGAACACATCAGAATCATTCATCACCCGTCTCATCACATCATCCAGAGTCTTAGTGGTCATATCTATATTCCTCCTTGATAAGAATCTCAGGGCCTTCAATAATGCTTCCTTCAAATAATGCTTTTTTATACACACCACTCACTTCTGATATTGGATAAAAGAGATATCCCTGACGTCTTTTAATGATCTTGGTTATTCCAAAATCCCTAAATTCTTCCTCAAGCAAACGCCCTTTCAAATACCCAACTTTATTCTTTGATTTAACTTCACCTATGTATCTCAATTTACATCTGCCAAACCCTCTGCTCTTTAAGGCGCCAAGAGAAATTTCAGTTGGTAAACTTCTAATAAGTTGTTCTGTGGCATCATTTTTCACTATAAAGATATCCGCTTCCACAGCTTCTTTGCTACTTGCGGATCTGAGATATTCTAATGAGATTGGCAGTTTTGCAGTTCCTAAAAATGCATCAAAAGGCGCATAGGTAAAAATATCTCTCTCGTATGTTTCTTTCCTGAAAAAACCTATCCCTAAAGCATCTGTTAAACCAAAATAACTCCTAAAAGAGCCTTTCAAAGTCGAAGTAGGGATGGTTTCTATGCAAGGTCGAAACGTACCCCCTTTAATACGCTCCCCAATTGCAATGGCCGGAGTGGTCAATTCTAAATGAATGAATGTGATTTCATTTAGGTCGTTCATAGGGTGCCTCCTTTTTAATTAATTTGTAAAAATTAAGGATTTGTTGAACAGATATACCCTTCTGAGTCAACTCCCATATGGCAGGAAATTTTTTGCGATTATTTAGTAGTTCTAACTCTACAGTAATGTGGCTTCTTGTCTCCCTTTCAATATCTGCCAGACGGTGTAAGAAATGGCTCAATTTAGAATCTTCTCCACCAATAGTCTCTCTTAGTAATTTATATCTAACCAAGTCTAAACTAAGTTTTGCACTTCCGGGGCTACGGAGATTAATGGAGTTCTCTGGTTTAGATAAGAACCTCCAGTGTTCCTGATAAGGATATTTTACTTGTGCAATACTTAGCGATAATTTAATAGGAGAATCTTGCAAGCAATTAGGGAAATAACTCTCCATAAGACTATAAAACAGGTCAATGACTGCTAAGATTTCTTTACCAGAATAAACTTTGAATATCCCAAATTCATAATAATCATCAATTGGTGTTAGAAAGCTTTCCTTTGTGAAAAGTGGTTTTCCCTCAGTATCTTTAATTCGGTATATCTGTTCATTAAACGCACTCAATAATAATTTATAATCTTTTATAAAATCCATCTGAACGGCGAGCGGCCTAAATGACTCTTTTAATGCCATTTTATCTTTGCTGCTTATACTTTGCAGTGCCGGGTGGGTGTCAACATAATCTTCATACAGTTTTTGAATTGCATTTAACAAATGTTCTTGATTGAGTGTAATCTTCATCCATGCTGCTCGTAATCCTTCTTCTTCCCAGTTTGCATATTCATAAGCAGGTTCCCCCATCTCACGAATATCGTAACAGGTATCACATAAATATTCATGGATATTATCCTTAACTCTTTCTTTGCCTTGTCTCATTTGGCAGGAATCACATAGCGGAGGTTGGATTTGTGTCGGGGAATCTGGAGTTACGCTTTTTTCATAGAGTTTTAGATACCTATTCGAGGATCCACGAGGAAATTTTTCATACGCCCTTTCCATAGATGAGGTTAGAAGATTTAATTCAGCTTCCATTTCTCTGTAAGCAATAGTAAATCCCGCTTCAAGGAATGGCTTCAATAATTCTTGTATTTGTACTACATCTTCTTTTGGCATAAGAAGACACATAAAATCATCTGTGAAGAATAAAACATAATCTTTCTTGTTCTCATCTTCTGAAAAGGCTTTGATCAAATCACTTCTTTTTTTGAAAATGTTAAGATCCTGAAGGCGAGAAAGAGACTGAGGAAAGCTAATATAAAAAAATACAAGTCGGTATATCCATTTACCCCTCTGCCTAGGCTCATCTATCTTTCCCCCAGTAGCTTCAATTATTGTTTGGATTTGGTCACCTAAATATTCTAAATATAAATTGCCATTCTTTTCTACTATTCGGCTATGTCTTTTAAGGATACGATAAATTTTCCCTGTTAATTCCAAATGGGTATAAAGGCTCACAATATTAAAAGGAACAGATTTATCTTCAGGAGTGAGTTTTAGATTATTTCCAAATCGTTCAAAAATTTCATTGGAGTTTCCACAGTTCTCAATAAATTCAAACATATTTTTAAGACTGGAAGGTGTGTCAAAAGCAGCCCATTTTTTAGCTTTCACTTTCTCCCTTTGATAATAGTTTGGATTCCATACAACATAAATTCCCTCTACTGTGAATTCTCCCCTTTTCTTTCTATTTTGAAAGTCCTCTGAACCCCCCCATGTTCTTGATATTGCTGATGCCAGTTCATCCGCAATTCTTGTTAACAAAACATCCGGCAGATTATCTTTAGGTACTTTTGTTGAACTAAGTGATCTAACCTCATCAGTTAATTGAGCATACCAACTTGGAGATGAAGGTTGTGAAATGCCAATTTGCGAGAAATCAAAATCATGGAAAGTATGACCTCTGATTTTAATGCCTGAACGTTTGAGGGAATCTCTATCTACAAGTTTCCCTATATCGTGTAGTTCAGCAATAAATGGTTTTTCATTGGAATTTACACTCATTTCACCTCCACCTTCAGAACCTTATTAGTATCATTACCAAACACGTCTACCACCTTGACCATTATCTGATATTCCCCGCCTACTTCGTATTTGTGCTCTGCTTCATAATCTACCCTTGGATTTTTCTTTGTTCTAAAACTCTGCCACTGGTTATGAAAAGTATCGCCTTTATAATCCCAATCAACCGCCCAGTAATCTATGAGTTCTCTTGAGTCCTTAACTTTGCTGGCAATCTCTGCAAGTTCGGCTGTTGGTGCAAGCTGAAAATCAGTAATTTTTAGTATAACTTCGTTTCTATTCGTTTTTATTTCTATTTCAAGATAAGCTACCTCAGGGAATTTTATATATTTTGTTAATTCTTTTTCTACTACCTGGTCAGGTACTTTTAATAACTGTAAATCAAATCCTACAAGTGATGATTTAATTTCGTTGACCGATGGTATCTGTACAAGTCTTAAATCCACTCCGTTTTTCTTTGCAAGTTGTTTAGCGAGTTCATTAACTTCGTAACTCCACTCCCAGCCAAGAACATCTGCTTTATTGAAATTGTTGGCTCTGCATTCTATTACTACTTTTTCTACTTCTTCCATTGTTACAGGTGCATTCAGAGGTCCAATATGAACGGCTCTTTCACTCTTTCTGCCATGTAAATATCTAAAGCCAGTTAAAGGTTGTGCCTGATAAAGTTTTAACATAAATGCAAGGTATTCATCTTGTTTTTCCTGCCAGTAAACTGTTTCGTAGTTTCCAATATTCCAGAGTTCAAAAGGTCTTGCTGGCTTATTGTATTTTTTATCTGGCATTATTTTAATTCCTCTTCTTTTATTTTTAATTTCTTAGCTACAAACTCCTTAACCTTCAAAGCAAGTGCAAAATATTCTTTAGTTTCATCAAGTGCAGGAATATAAAACTCTTCGGGGTATCTAATTTCAACTGAAAAAAAACTAAGATGAGATATTTTTTCCTCATTCAGATTTTCAAAGTCCTTATCTTGATTAACACATAAATTGATGAGAGATTTCATGTCATGTGTTTTTTGCACTCTTATATCATGAAAAGTGAGAAATGCTTTCAAATATTTTTCAATTGCTTGCTGACAATGAAAACATAAAGCATCTGTGGGTGGTTCGTCAGTGCTTATAAGATGTTGAACTACCTTTAAATCACTTTCTGCTTTTTTGAACCATCTTAAGATTATTTCTCTTTTCTTTTCAGATGGTAGTGTTTTCATAATTTAATACCTTCCAGATATACCTCATTTGAAATTGTATTTACAATATCTTTCTCGTACTCAAAATCCGTAACAGTTTTAATAATCACATCAAAAGGAGTTAATGGGAAATTTTCGTGGAGTTGATGAAATACTTTTAGCCAGATCTCTCTTTTTTGTTTTATATCTATATTATCCTTTATAATAATCAGAATATCATAGTCGCTCTCTTTTTCAAAATCTCCTCTTGCTCTTGAGCCGAAAAGAAAGATGCTATCCAGAGTATATCCATTTTGACAGAGAATATTTTCAATACTATCTTTTATTTTATTCTCTATTTTCAATTTTCCTCACCCCTTAAATCTTTTGAATTATGAATGTCAAGTAATCTTTTTCTTGTGATCTGAATAGCAAATTTAGATAAATCCGAACCTATCCAACGTCTACCAAGTTTTTCTGCAACAGCAAGGGTTGTACCAGAACCACAAAAAAAATCTGCAACTATGTCGCCAGAGTTGGAAGACATTTCGAGAATCCGTTTTAAGAGTAGTTCATTCTTTTCAGTATTAAATTGATAGTTAAATGAGTATGCAGGAATATCGTTCCATATTGTGCCAATGACTTCCTCTTCTTTTATTACCAAATATTCAGGTTTTCCTGTTCTGGGATTTTGCCTAATTATCCCTTGCTTAATAGCTTCTTTAGCTCTCTCTTTACTCCATCTCCAATGGTTTCCAGGATTTGGTTTGAAACCAAATAATTCATAATCCATTCCACTTCTATAACCTGATGCTTCAAATGAGTGCCATCTTGGTTCCTTACCATGTTTTCTTGTTGGGGGTAATAGCTTTGTCTCTGAAGATTTTGAATAGAACAAAATTATATCTTGATCGGTATTAAGAGACCTAACTAATTCGTACTCATTAACATTTTTTTTAATTCTTTTAACTACTATTTCATTCCTAAAATTCTCATACCCAAAAATTTCATCCATCATCACTTTTACATAATGTCCAACGTGCCAGTCAAGATGCACATAAATTGAGCCGTTTTCTGCCAGCAACTCTCTCATTAAAACCAATCGTTCATACATATATTTTAAATAAGAAGCAATTCCACCACTCCATGTATCTTTATAAGCACGTTCTTCTATGATAGAAGGTTCTTTTTCTATCTGTATTTCTTCCCTTTCCCCTTGCTCTTCATTACTCGATACTATCTTCGTTCTGACAGTAAAATCTGCACCTGTGAAAAAAGGCGGGTCAATGTAAATGAGATTTATCTTTCCAGCCCAGCCTTGCTTTATAAGTGATGACATAACGAGTTTATTATCGCCCCAGATTAAAAGATTTTTCCAGTCTTTTGGATAATTCTCCGGATATTCATTTTCAGGATAATATTGTGATGAGTCAAAAAATCCTTCTTCAAGGTCTTTCATTCTTGGTTTATTTATTGTTTCAACAACCTGGAAGGGTAAATTTGGCTTTTCAATCGGCATCTTTTTTCCTAATTCTATCTTATCATATTTCTGGTGCCATAGGAGTTCTACATATTTTTTATTATTATCAGCCATGTTATTCGTCTCCGTATGGATTCATAAAGATAGCCTCAATATTAGTTTTCTTTATAACTAAATGTAATTCCAAAAATTTTATATTACTCTTTTATCAATATCTTTTTTTATACATCATTTCTTGTTGAATAACTTTATATCTATAACTTTTTGTAAAATTTTTTCTGCAATAGATCAGTTATAAGAAAAGTAAGTGTATTCGTGCAGAGTCCCTTTCTACGATAATAAAAAGTTTGAGTGTAGAATACAAAATCAGAATCCACTTAAGCCCCCATTTTCTGTGTTGTATGTTATGTGTTGTTAATTAATTCCATTTTTTATTTAAATCGATTTACTACAGCTTCAAAATTTTTTCTACAAACTAAAGCTTGTTGTTGTCATTTATATTTACAACTAAATTTGGATTATCTCCTAATATGATTAAGTTAAATATCAATTCAATACTTGTGTTTACTACTTCTTTGTTTCTAAATTATTCAATTCCTGTAAGAATCTCTGTTTATAAATTTTACACTTTTTATAACTGCTCGGCATAAATTGTTGTTTAAATTCAGGAATCCACATTGGAGTCTTAATATCTCGATTGTAAAATTAATGACTAATATCATATTTAATAATTGATGTCAATTTATTTTAATCAAGCCTTCATATTTAACAATAAGGCTTATAAATTTTCAATCGTACTCTTAATGTTAATTTTATTATAATAAATCATTAACAGAAACATTAGGGGATTTTTACTATTTTCTAAACATTTCAGTATTAAAATAATTCTTTTCAATAAATTATAATATTAAATTATTTTGATAATGCAAAGACTTTTTAAGTAAGTTTAATTTTCAAAATGGAGGTAGAAAAATATCTATATATATTTGTTTACTGATGTATGTATAAAATCACCAGTAGTTTATTAACTTGTGGAGCTGAAGGGATTCGAACCCTCGACGTGCACGTTGCGAACGTGCTGCTCTCCCAGCTGAGCTACAGCCCCTTTATTCTATTTCTTTTTTGTATCACTCTGCTTTTTCGTTGTTTCGTTATTAATCCTTTTCTCAGCAGGTATTGCAAAGACATATCTTCCTTTTAATACACATCCATTACGACCAGGTATGCAGTCTTTTTTAAGTCGTATGCAGTAACTCTTTTCTGTATCTAAAAATTGACAGGAAAATGAACTCATTTGTTTATTTAATTGATTCTATAAATGATTTATGTTACTTGCAATTTCTTCTTTTTACTGTCTTTAATATTGTAAATCTACAATTTTATCAAATAACTGAATTCTATAATATGAATATAAAAAATTTTTTATGTTTATCTGAAGTAGTTGAATCACCTGGAATTATATTAGCTTTCTTAATCAATGGTTGATTTAATACTGATTATAAATTCTTAATTGGATAAATTAAGTTCTGCAAAATTCATTGATACATTTTGGTAATCATGTATCGGATTAAAAACTTAGTTATAAGTTCTGCATAATTGTTTTTTCTTTATGTAATCTTTTCTGAATTGGTCTCATGTTATTTGTTTTGCAGGATAAAAATTCATTCAATTAATGAAAATGTAATTTAAACAGGTATTTTATATTTGTATTATGCAGTGAATTCAATCTTCTTGTATTTTGATTTATTAATACAAATTTCTTTACTAAAATTTCAATACCAGAATACTTTCTTTTTATAATTGGTTAGGAACAATAAGATTTCACTTATACTTTTTAATATTATTTAATGTAGTTTCATTTTAGATAATCACTTTATTTTTTATTTTTCTTTTAGAGAGTTTAAATAGGTAACATAATTTTATTAAACAGGTTTATTTATGAAGAAAATTCTTATTCTAATTTTATTGCTATTAAATCAGTACTTTTATTCTCAACAGTATATTAAGATAATGACTTATAATATTCATGATTATACACCATATAATCCTACTCCCGACAATCCAACAAGATTGGATTGGGATAATCCAGCATTAAAGTATGTAATTAATTATGTTAAACCTGATATACTTGTTTGTCAGGAAGTAAGAGATTTAGCATCTGTTAATCAACTTATGAATTATGTTCTGGATAATAATTATGCAGTTGCAGATTTCGTTGAATCAGAAAATATGAATAGTGTTCTTTTTTATAAAGAGGATAAATTTATTTCTCTTGGAAATTTTATTCATCCAGCAGAAACACGCCCATTTAATGAATTTCCTGTTGTTCATAGAACTACAAATGATACATTAATTATTTTTTCTGTTCACCTTAAAGCAAATAGTATAACAAGTGATAATTCCGAGAATATTCGGAGAAGAGGCGTTGCAGCAGATTCAATACGTAAAAGGACTTCACAACTTCCTTCGAATAAGAATTTTATTATACTTGGAGATTTTAATACACTCTTAGGTTCTGAACCTGCAATTCAAAAATTAATAGATAAAAGTTATAAAGGATACGTGCTCGATCCACTTGATGCTATTGGTGAATGGGGAGATAATCCAGATTATGCTTTTACTCACACAATGTATGCAGAAAATTTAACAGTAAGATTTGATATGATACTTATTTCTCAGGCTGTGAAAGATCCTGGCGGAATTGAATATGTAGAAAACTCATATACAGTTGTTGGAAATGATGGAAAGCATTTTGGTAAATCAATTAATTATGGTCTCAATCCTTATCAAAGAGTGCTGGCAGATTCTTTAATTTCTGCTTCGGATCATTTACCTGTTTATGCAATATTCAAATTTACTGGTACAACAAATATTGATGAGCTTAATAATCGATTTACTTTTCATCTTAATCAGAACTATCCAAATCCATTTAATAGCGAAACAACAATTTCATATTCTATATCATATCCTTCATTTATAAAATTAAAAGTCTATGATCTGCTCGGCAACGAAATAACAACTCTGGTTGATGATTATAAATCAGCTGGCAATTATCAAATAAAATTTAATGCGGAAAAGTTCTCTCTATCATCTGGTATTTATTTTTATAAATTAGTAGCAGAGAATTTTTCGGAAACAAGAGTAATGGTTTATATAAAGTAAATTAATTAAATAAAATTTATTATGGCAGATAAAGAGATTAATTCGTTATTAATTCAGAAATTAAGTAAAGATTTATCCTTGCCAGAGGAATCTCTTCCCGTAAATGCCGAGCAAGAGCATATCAGAAAATATTTGATTGAAAAAATTAAAGAAATGATGTCGCAAAACTTTGATCGTTTTATAATTAATCTATATAGAATTGATGTGGATGAAAATAAGGTGCATAAAATATTACATTCAAAAGATAAAACTAATATTCCAGAAAAGTTAGCAGATTTAATAATTGAACGACAACTTTTAAGAATAAAAACTCAATTAATGTACAAAAAAGGCGAGTTGTAATTTTTTTTCCAATTAATGTCTTACTATTTTTTCGTAATTCAATAAATGATTTTAATATGTTGAAAAAGATAATCAAAAAATATCCAATCATAGATTATACTGCTATTGTAATTGGTGCTGCAATTATGTCTCTGGGAATTGGAGTCTTTCTTGTTGATGCAAGAGTAGTTCCTGGTGGAGTAAGTGGACTTGCAATGGCAATTTATTATCTATCTGGCAATAAAATTTCTGTTGGTACTCTTGTCTGGATTCTTAATATTCCTTTATTTATCTGGGGCTTGAAAGAATTAGGCAAAAAATTTGGGATGCGAACTTTTGTTGGATTTTCTCTTAATTCATTTTTTATTGATTTATTTAGAGGTGATATTCCTGGATTGCATTCAATTCAATTGCATAAATCTCAAGCTGTTTTAGATCTCTATAAAAATGATTTTTTGTTTATGATTATTATTGGTTCTGTATTGCTTGGAATTGGATTAGGAATAATTTTCAAATTCAAAGGTACAACTGCTGGTTCTGATATTGTTGCTTCGATACTTCATAAACGTTTTGGAATAAAACCAGGACAGGCAATAATGCTGATTGATTTCTTTGTTATAGCTCTCGCAGGTTTTATTATTGATGCAAAAAATCTATCGCCAGAAAGACCAGCATTAACTCTTACCTTTTATGCTATATTTTTACTTTTTGTATCATCTCGATTAATTGATATGATTCTTGATGGATTCGATTATGCAAGAGCAGCATATATAATTTCTGATAAATATGAGGAATTAATTGAATCAATCTTAAAAGAGATGGGACGAGGTTGCACTGCAGTTAAAACACGTGGAACATTCAGAAATATTGAACGAGAAATGCTACTCACTGTTGTTCCTTTAAGAGAAGTATCTAAACTGGTTGATGTTGTAAAGGCTATTGACCCTTCAGCTTTTGTGATTATTTATAATGTTCACGAAGTACTTGGAGAGGGATTTAGAAGAAGAATTTAATATAAAACATTTTTATGGAAAAAGAATTTTTTACATCAGAAGATTTAAGGGCATTAGCCAGTTCATTTCAACAAAGTAGAATTTTATTAACTGCAGTTGAACTGAAAATTTTTACTGTCCTTGATAAACATTTGCTCACGTCAAAAGAAGTTGCAGAAAAAATAAATACAGATTGGCGAGCAACAGATCGACTAATGAATGCTTTATGTGCTATGGGATTATTAAAAAAAATTAATGGCAAATTTTATAATACTGAAAGTGCTTCTCAATTCCTTGTAGAAAATAAACCAGATTTTATGGGAGGATTGTTTCATACCAACGAACTATGGAAATCGTGGAGTACTTTAACAGAAGCAGTTAGAAAAGGTCATTCAGTTTATAAAAGAGATCTTGAGAATTCGAAATGGACTAAATCTTTTATTGCTGCAATGCATTACCGTGCTTTAAAAGAAGCAACGGTTGTTTCATATATGATTGATCTTAAAAGAGTAAAAAAAATGCTCGATGTTGGTGGTGGCTCAGGAGCTTTTTCAATGAAATTTATAGAAGCAAATCCTGAAATTAAAGCTGTAATTTTTGATTTACCCGAAGTGATTCCTTTAACAAAATTATATGTGGAAAATTTTTCTTTGAAAGAAAATATTTCATTTATTGAAGGGAATTATCTCATAGATAATTTTGGTAATCAATATGACTTAATTTTTCTTTCTGCAATTGTTCATATCAATAGTTATGAAGAGAATAAATTGTTGATAAAAAAATGTTATGATTCACTCAATGAAAATGGACAGATTGTTATTAAAGATTGGATAATGGACGAAGATAGAATTAAACCCGAAGGTGGTGCTATATTTGCTATTAATATGCTCGTTGGAACAAAGAATGGTGATACTTATACAGAAACTGAAATGAGAGAATGGTTGAATGATGCTGGAATTAAAAAAATGGAAAGAAAAGATACTGGCTTTGGCTTTTCTTTATTAATTGGTTATAAAGATTAAAACTATGAAGAGAATTTTATTTTTAAGTTTATTAGTAATTATTTCTTCGTGTAAGCCAGAAAAAAATGCCGAAGAGATATTGAAAAGTAAATTTACATTTTTAACTATTCCCCAGATCGATTCAATAGAAAATGAATTTAATCAGGATCAATTAATAAAGATATTAGTTTTACTTCATAATAATTTTTCAGAAGATGAAATTAAAGAACATCTAAACTTGACTGATATTCAATACGATGAAAAAATAAATCAACTTTTTGGTAATGGTTTAATCAAGAAAAAAGATAATGGTAAATTTGTTCCTGCCTGTATGATTATTGATTCTGAAGGTCAAAAAGAATTGAAAAAAATTGCAAAACCAATTGGTAAAATGGCAGCAGAAATTGTAATTGATAGACTCCCATTAGTCAAGGAAGCTTATTCAGAATTTTTTACGAATAGAAAAAAAGCAGCATTAAATAAATCTTCTTTCGATGATGCTTCGTTGTTCATATTAAGTAATGTAATGTTGAATAACTGGCAATTAAAAAATATTCAGGAAAAATTTATAAGAGCGAATATTCCACAGCGGGGAGATAAGAATTATTTTGCAGCACTATTTCAAATAAATAATAATCTGGATAATATCTTCTTAAACAGAATTTATAAAGAAAAAAATCAGATTATATTTACTTACACTCGAGATTTTAAGTTCAAGAACAATAAAGCTCTTGCTGGAATTACTTCAGAGCAAAATTATATGCTTTTAAATAATGATTGGAACGAAAAACTATTTGAAGAAATGGCATCAATAATAACAAAAGATTTAATTGAAAATCTTAATAAACAAAAGCCACTTCTTGTTAAATATTATTTAAACTCTCATTATAAAGAAGAAACTTCGTTTAAAGAATGGTTAATGTGGACTTATCAATTTATTGTTACAGAAGCCACAGAATATTTGATAGAAAAAAATGTTATTAAAAACACCGATACTAAAATCTATTTAGTTCAACTCGACGCAAAGAATCGTTTGAGTAATTAATACCAGGGATAGAGGAAGGAAATATAATTCTTATGCTTGTACCTTCTCCCTTCTTACTGCTAACATCAATTGTTGCATTATTTAAATCACAATATTTTTTTACGAGTGCAAGACCTAAACCAAGTCCTTCGTATCTTCTTGTGTATCCTATCTCTTCTTGATTGAAAGGTTGAAATAATCTTTCTATATATTTTTCACTCATCCCAATGCCAGTGTCACTTATTTCTACAAAAAGAGTATTATTGTTATTTCGACCAACTATAATTTTGACTTCACCAGCATCTGTATATTTGATTGCATTGTCAATCAGGTTTTCAAAAATCTGAATGGTACTGTACTCATCAATTTTAACTTTTGTAAATTCAGTTAGAGCAACGAGATCAAATTTTAGTTTTTTTAATTCTGCTTCGTGTTTGAAATCATTATATAAATCGAGTATCAGGGGATACAAATCTCTTTCAATAAAGACTGGTGTATAAGAATTTAATTGCATTTCGGACATATTTAAAATTGTATCAATTGTTCTTATCAGTCTTTTGCTTGAGAGATTAATCGAAGTAAAATAATCTTCTATTTCTTTATCAACATAATTTAATGATGATTCAAGATAATCTCTTATAAGTGAAACAAAACCTAAGATTTTTTGAAGTGGCGTTCGGATTTCGTGAGACATTTGTGAAAGGAATGCAGATTTTAATCTATCAGAAATTTCAGCTTTTTCTTTTGCATCCAGCAATTCTTTTTCATGTGCAATTCTTTCAGATATATCGAGAACAAAATCTGTATGAATAAATTTGTCTTTAAATTTATATGTGTCTACAAAAACTTCTACAGGAATTTCTTTTCCCGATTTTGTTGTATGAATAGTTTGAAATGTATAAGAATTTTTATCGAGAGTTTTTTGCCAGTGAGTTTCCCATTTATCTTTTTTAATGCTTTTATCAATATCAAAAACCGTCATCTTAAGGAGTTCGTCTTTCTTGTATTCTAATTTTTCACAGGCTGATTTATTTACGTATAGTATTTCACCTTTGGCATTAATCCAGAAAATAGGAAGTCTTGCATTTTCTATTGATTGTTTTATAAATAATAACTCTTCATCTTTTTCTTTTTGCTTTGTAATGTCATAAAGTAAACCCATAATAAATTTTTTCCCATTCACAACTTTAGAATTTGCGATGTCTCTAACCCATTTTATTTCACCATTTTTATTAATTATTCTGTATTCATTATCAGCTATGTAATTATTATTTGTAATTAATTTATTTGATTCTTTAATTACATTTTTTAAATCGTCTTCATGGATTATATGAAACCAGAATTGTTTCCCTGTTATGAAATCTTCTGGTTTGTATCCTGTCAATTCTTCAACACAACCTTCCATATAAATAAAATTTGGATTTTGAATGTTGATCTGGTAGGAAATAGCATTAAGGCTTTTTAAAATATGGTTATATTTTTCTTCGCATAAATTTATTTTTTGATGATGTTTTTTTCTGAATATTTTTAGTATTAAGTTTTTCAAGCAATACTCGTAATTTAATATACACGTTCTATAATCGAAGAATTAAAAATATTTTTTAATGGTTTTGTTAGGAAAATATATTTCAATTTGTTAGAATTTATGAAAATTGTAAGTCTACCACGTGCACTATCTAAACTTGGCTTTTGTTCGAGAAAAAAAGCTGAAAGTTTGATAATCGAAGGAAAAGTTCTGGTTAATGGAAAAGTAGTTAAGGATATTAAAAAGAGAGTAGATATTGACAGCGACAAAATTCAGGTGGAAGATAAAACAATTAATCAGACTATCGGGATTTATATCGCTTTAAATAAACCGCGAGGTTTAGTAACAACATTGTCAGACGAAAAAAATAGAGACACAGTTTTTAAGTGTTTTGAGAATTATGATTTACCATATATTTTTCCTGTTGGTAGACTTGATAAAGCAAGTGAAGGATTGTTGTTATTCACAAATGATACTGAGTGGGCAAATAAAATAATTTCACCTGAATCTCACATTGAAAAAAAATATCATGTTCAGATAAATAAAATTGCTGATGAAGATTTGATTAATAATTTAATTAAAGGATGTTTGATTGATAATGAGTTCTTAAAAGTAAAAGATGCTAAAGTTATAAGAGCAGGCAAAAAGAATAGCTGGCTCGAAATAATTCTTGATGAAGGAAAAAATAGGCACATAAGAAGAATGCTTTCATTTTTTGGTGTTGATGTTTTGAGGTTGATAAGAATATCGATTGGAGAAATTAAATTAGGAAATCTTCCTAAAGGAAAATTTAGATTTTTGACCACAAAGGAGATACAGTTATTTAAATAAATTTCTTATTTTTATTTTGTAATTGTAAGGAGGGTTGGGATGAAAAAAGGTGCTCTTGCATTATTGGTTATTATGACTTTAATATTTAATTCTTGTTTTGAACAAGAGGGAATTATAACTCCTGAAATTATTAATTATTCACTCAATCAAGTTGATTCAATAATAGTTGTTCTAAATTATAATCAAAAAGTTTTGATCGATAACAAGTTAGAAATTTATTTTGAGGATGTTGTTTCAGATTCCCGCTGTCCAATTAATGTAATGTGTATTTGGGCTGGAGATGGAGAAGTTAAACTCAAATTTAAAAAAGATAATGATGTTACTCATGAATATCTTCATACATACTTAGAACCGAAATCGGTGATTGTTTATAATTATTTTATAAAATTGAATTCTTTAATGCCCTATCCCGAATTCGGGAAGGAAATTATAAAGACAGATTACAAAGTAGAACTGATTATAAAAGCTATGCAATATCATTAAAAGAAAAACAAACAAGTTTAATTTTCTTTCCTTCGGCTAAATGTTGCTTTTCATATTTCGTTTGAATTTTTTCTTCTTCTGAAAGTAAATCTGATTTATAAAGATCATCTGTTGATTTATGTAAAATGAGTTTTTCTTCTTCAATTACTTTTAGTGTATAAGCATAAAGAGTATCATCGTCAGTCTTAAGAAAAATTTTCCCTTCTGGTAGTAAAATGTTTTTATAAACTTCAAGAAATCTTGGATGTACAAGACGTTTCTTGATGCTACTTCTTCTTGGGTATGGATCTGGAAATGTAATCCAGATTTCTTCAGCTTTTATTCGTTGAAAAATTTCATTTAGTTTTTCAATATAAGCAATTAAGAAAGCTACATTTTTTAATTTTTCGCTATTTGCATTTTTTGATGCATTCCATAAACGTGCTGCTTTACGATCAACACCAATAAAATTTCTATGAGGATAAAGTTTTGCAAGGTTAATAGAATAATCGGCTTGACCACATCCAAGTTCTAATGTTACAGGTTTATCAGAACCAAGATAATTTATAATATGTTGTTCTACATTTTCCTGTTTATAATCGAACACATTCTCAAATGTTCTAACTTCAGCAATTTTTATGTGTTTTCTTCTTGGCATTTTATTAAAAATGTTTTTGGCAAAAATAGTTAATAATTTTTTTCTACTTAAATAAGAACTATTAGTTTTTTGCTTTAAAAATATATTTAATGGACTTCTAATTTTTGGATAAATATATAATTGTTTATATTTGGAGTGGTTGCTTCTCTTTCACTCATTGTTCCTTCTTGTTGCAACCTGCTAGTTGACAAATCTGTTAACAATAGGAAACCAATTAAATAAAAAAAATAACAAATCAAATTAAAAAACGACTATAGTCGTTGGAGGTAATTAAATATGGCAATAGCAAAAAGCGGAGATACTGTAAGGGTTCATTATACCGGGACACTAAATAATGGTCAACAATTTGACTCGTCATTAGGAGGTGAACCTTTAGAATTTACAATTGGCGACGGAACAATTCTTGAAAAATTTGAAGAGGCAGTAATTGGACTACAACCAGGTGAATCAATTAATATTACAATACCATCAGATGAAGCTTATGGTCCAAGAAGAGATGATCTGATAATTAAGATTAGCAATGCTAATCTTCCACCAGATTTAAATCCTGAAGTTGGAATGAAACTTCACATGGAAACAGCAGATCATCAAATAATTGCATTAAAAGTTGTGGAAGTTCTTCCTGATGGTGTAATGATTGACGCAAATCATGAATTGGCAGGTGAGGATTTGAATTTTAATATTCAGCTAATCGAAATTGTATCATAAAAATATTTTCATATTAGAAAATTATTAAAGTTATATAATAAGCGACTTGCTAATATGGTGAGTCGCTTAAAAATATTATTTGTTGTATCAATAAAACTACTTTTGAAATAATCTGAACATGCATAACATAGAATTTTAGGGTATAATTAATGAGTTGAAGATTTGATTTATTATTTATGAAGAATACAAGTTTTATAATAAAAGATTTTTAGATTTTACCAAGAATTATTAATTAAAATTAAAAAACAGATTTAGAATTTTTTATTATGTTGTTAATAAATTTTATAATTATATATTAACACTTTACTTGGTTCTTTTGATTATAAAAGCATTCTCAGCTTTTTCAAATCCAATTTTTGGATAATATTCCATAGCATTTGGAGCCGAAAGTAAAAGAAGCATGCTTTGTTCTCCAATTTTTTCTCTAATAAGTTCAATTAACTTTTTACCAATTCCTTTATTTTGATATTCTTTTTTTACTGCAAGGTCTGATAAATAACAACAATAACAATAATCTGTTAAAGCTCGAGCAATACCAATAAGATTTTCTCCATCCCATGCAGTAACTACAAGATTTGAATAAAAAAACATTTTATTTATTCTTTCTTTATCATTTGTTGGTCTTTTTATACCAGAACTATTAAAAACTTCGATTATTTGTTCAACTTCAGGAATAATATCATATTTATAGATTATTTGCATAAATAATTCCCATTGTTTATGATATTGAGCTATGATTAATTTAAATCTGTTGATATTATTAGAAGTAATTTTATTTGGGAATTAGTTGTACTAATCCGTACGATTAATTCTTTGATTAGATGCTTTTAATAAATATGAATTTCCTTTGTTATTGAAGATTCGTACTATAACATCGACGGTAACATTTGGTCCCCACTTTGGTCCATTGCGTGCTATTTTCACAATACGATTTGGCATCAATTCATTTTCTGGAACAATCTCATCTGATAACCATGTTTTCCATACCTGATTATTGTAAACTATCCACAAAGCATCTGCTGTTATTAAGTTTTTTATATTAAGCGTGTCTTTTGCTGTAATATAAATTAATGCTGTTAAAGGTTTACCATCGGGTGGACTGATTGGTTGAAAATCACGCCACATATAAGTTGATAAATATATTTTTCTTGAATCAATACTTATTGTATCGGGTGCTGAAAGTAATTGGTTTATTGGAATATCGGGCGGTGTCGGTTCCTCATTTTCGGTACATGAAATTATTGTAAGTGATATAAAAAACAACATTAAATTCTTTAATGTTTTTATTAATGATGATTTATTCATATTAAATCCTTTCTTTAAAACATCCTGTATTGATTACATTTTTATTGTATTAAATACAGCATAAGGAACACTGAGTTTAATCTCTCCATATTTTATTGATTGTTCATTAAAGCGAGTTTCAATTTTATCAAAAATCTCTTCAACTTTATCTTCTGGTAATAACTTTATCCAAGAACTTATAAATGCAAGACGAATAAAATAATGATTGAACATTGAAGTGCCATCTGCAAATCTGTAGTTAAATTGAGCCTGTTCTAAATCTTTTATTTGAAATCCATATTTATTGAGTAATGATAATATATTTTTTATTGGTGGACGTTTATTTAAAATATGTTGATGCATTAATTTTACTTCTGATTCCATTTTCATCTCATTTAAAATACTTTCTAATTGTGTATAAAATTCAATCATCGTTAATTCTGTATTCATTGTAAAAACAAATTGACCATCCTTTTTCATGATTCTTGAGCACTCAGAAATTACTTTGTCTATATCAGTAACATTATTGATTCCATTATTGCTTGTAATAAGATCAATAGATTCATCATCAAGTGGAATTACTTCTGCAGAGCTTTCAATTAGTGTAACATTGTTGATTTCATAATAATTAATTTTTTTTCTAATGCGTTCTAAAACTTCTTTCCATGGATCAATTCCATAAACTTTAGAACTATTTCCTAATCGCATTGCTATTTCAATTAAAGGAAAACCTGTGCCAGAGCCAATATCTAAAGCAGTTATATTTTTTTTGTAATTGATAAAATCCAGTAGCTTAAAACCAAATGGAGCTGACCAGAATGGTAATTCATCCAGTACATCAATCATTTCATTCATTTTAAATTCGTTGAGATAACTTTTCATTTTTTACTCTTTATTTTTAATAAAGAATTATCATAATTCATCTATTGAGACGAGATAAGTTTCAATTTGTTATGAAAAAATTTTAGTAGAATAAATTATTTTATGATTTATCTTAATAAAACAAGTTTTTTTGTTTGAGTAAAATTACCAGCATTAATTCTATAAAAATATACTCCACTTGATAGACCTTCGGCATTCCATTGTTTTGAATATTTACCTGCTAAAAGTTTTTCGGATACAAGAGAAGTTATTTCTTTCCCTAAAGTATCATATATTTTGAGTGATACAAATGTATCTACTGGAATTGTGAAACTGATATTTGTATTTGGATTGAAAGGATTTGGAAAATTTTGTTCAAGCAAAAATCCTTTTGGCAATGTTTCTAATTTTACAGTAGATAATGTTGAATCTATTCCGCCCATACCAACAGGAGCAAATAAATCATTGGTAATGCAAATTTTATCAAGACAAGCACCATCTTCTCTGTAACCAATTTTTAGAATGTGATTTCCTTTTTTTAAAGAATAACTATTGAGTTTAAACCATTCCCATCCATTTGTTTTTAATCCATTTGCATTATAAAATAGTTCATTGTCAACTGTTATCCAGAATGAATCATCATTGTATGATGGACAATTAATACGACCAAATATGTTATAAGTTGTATCATAAAGAATTGAAACAGGAATTTCAATCAGATCTTCTTTTGATGGTGGAGAGTTAAGTGATTGTACACCAGGTTTTACTGTAATATATTTCCCATTCGATGCAGCAATATCTGATATTACATTAAAATTACTTCCGCTTTTAACAAATTTTTCTGCTTCAAACCAGAAATACTCAAGTTTGCCCTGTTGAAATACTGTATCTTCTCCAGTAAATAAATTCAGATCAATTGATTCCCCCATTTTTTTATATCCATCCGCATCTGGATGTAATCCATCGTTCTGAAAAGAAGAGATTAGTTTTAATGTATCGGCTGGATCTCGCATTATTTTATCGAAATCAATGCAGGCATCAAAATTTCCTTTTGTACGAATCCATTGATTAACAACACTTCTACACATTTCACTATACTGATTATAATATTGATTCCCTTTGAAAGGTGTAATTGTTGCACCGTAAATTCTAATATTTTTTGCATGTGCTTTTGCTATCATCTGTTTGTATGCATCAATTAAATTATTAGCTGTTGTTTTAGCAGATTCTTCGGTTGTTACTTTTCCAATATCATTCACACCAATGAAAACAATAATCCATCGAACGGAAGATTGAGAAAGGATGTCTCTATCAAAACGACTAATTGCAGTTGGACCTAATCCACCAGATAAAACGCAATTCCCCCCAATTCCTAAATTTAAAACACCAATGTGTTGTGTTCTTGGATCTTTGAGAAGTTTTTCTGAAAATATGTCAGTCCATCTATTTTGCATATTTGTTGTTGAACCTC
Organism: Rosettibacter firmus; assembly: GCF_036860695.1. Lineage (NCBI taxonomy): Bacteria > Pseudomonadati > Ignavibacteriota > Ignavibacteria > Ignavibacteriales > Melioribacteraceae > Rosettibacter > Rosettibacter firmus. The sequence continues at coordinate 1,570,565 of NZ_JAYKGJ010000001.1, forward strand.
TTCCATCTGTAATTGAATTACCAAGTATTGCTACACTTGCATAATTTGATGGGACAAGAACTTCAATTGCATTTATGTTATACCAGTGATCTGTTTTGATTGCATTACTAAAATCTTTTACCGAAGGATCATTTCCTGGCAATAAATATGAAGTGGTGCGAGAACCAGGATGTCCTGTAACTGTTGATGATGTTTGACCATAATATATTGTTATTGCAACATCCATTCTTGGTTTTAAATTAAATGCAATTGGATCGGATACAACAGCAGTACCTGGATTCATTGTTATTTCTGGTTTACCATTAAAAGTAAGTTCTTTATTTGTACTTATGTCAATTGAACTTCCTCCAGTTGATACAGCAATTTGAACTGATTTCATTGTAACAGCTTCGTTGCTAAATTCATTTGAGAATTTAAGTCTTATTGTGTCTCCTCCAATCGAAACTCTTACAACCTGTCTTAGTGAATTATTTGTTAAACCTGGAGATGGTGGCATATTATTGGGTTCAACAAGTTGGGGTGCAGTAGCCCATGTGCCAACCCATTTTTTTGTCTGGCTGATTAAAGATTTTGAGTTTATAAATAAGAACAGAAGCAAGAGTATCTGAATATTAAAAAGTTGGTTTGTTATTTTACTTATCATAATCCATTTATTTATAGTTGTAGAAAATTTCTTAGCAAATAAAATTTTGAATTATTCTATTATTGTTAGAAAAATAAATGTTAATTTATGAATTAAGTAATAGTGATAACTCAAATTGCATTTTTCTGGTTAAATATAAATCCACATGTTAAACAAATCCATTCCTGGTTTTTACTGGTAATTTTTTTGTGATCTATAATTATTGTGTTATTTGAATTACAATTGGGACAATTAACTTTTGTAGAATATTCTTCTTTATCAGCTTCAGTCAAATTAACCTTTTGACTTTTGTTTTCTTTTTTAATTTCCATAAATCTCTATTTAATTTTATACATAAAACAAGTTAATAGTAAAAAATAAAAAACTCAAACACTGTTAAACATCATTTTTAAATACTAAGTAAGAATAAAATGTTTTAATTTAGTAAACAATTTGTAAATAATAGCTCTTGTATTCTTTTATTTTGTGAGAAATAAAATGGATTCTATAAAAAACTTTTTCTATCCAGAATCAATATGCATCGTTGGGGCATCAAGTAAAGAAAAAAGTATAGGATATGAAATTTTAAAGAACATTAAAGAGTATGGATATAAAGGGAAAATATTTCCTGTAAATCCTCGTGCAGATGAAATCTTATCGTATAAGTGCTTTCATTCAATTGAAGAAATTCCTGAGAAGATTGATCTGGGAATTGTGGTTGTTCCAAAACAAATAGTAGAAGATTCAATAATCTCATTGATGAAGAAAAATGTAAAATCGGTAATTCTTGTTACAGCTGGATTTAAGGAAGTGGGTAAAGAAGGTGAAGAACTCGAAAGAAGAATTCTTGAAATTACTAAAAATGCTGGGGCTAAATTAGTAGGTCCAAATTGTATGGGTGTTATAAATGCTCTCGATGATGTACGACTTAATGCAACATTTGTAGCTGAAAAACCAGAAAAAGGTTCAACAGGATTTTTATCACAAAGTGGTGCACTCGGGGCTGCAGTATTAAATTCACTTAGAGAAACAGATATTAAGTTTGCACATTTTATAAGTGTAGGTAATAAAGCAGATGTAAACGAAAATGATATTGTTGAGTTCTGGCAGAATGATGATAATATTAGAACCATTGTATTATATCTCGAAAGTTTTTCTGATGGTGAGAGATTTATAAAAAATATTTTAGATGGGAAATTTCATAAACCTATAATAATATTAAAAGCTGGAAGAACTCTAAGTGGAATGAAAGCAGCAATTTCTCATACAGGTGCAATGAGTACACAGGATAGAGTTGTAGATTCAATACTTAAGCAATTTGGAATTATTCGAGCAGAAAATTTGAATGAACTTTTTAATACAGCTAAGGGGTTTGAAAATTTTCCATTACCGAAAGGAAATAAAGTTGCAGTTGTAACCAATGCTGGTGGTCCTGCTATTCTCTGTGTGGATAAATTAGAAAAAGAAGGATTAATTTTATCGACATTATCAAATGAAACAAAAGAGACAGTAAAAAAATTAATTCATCCAGAAGGAAGTGCAGAAAATCCAGTTGATCTATTGCCTAATGGTGATGCTCAAACATTTACTAATGTAATAAAAACATTAGTTAAAGATGAAAATGTTGATGCCATAATTTCAATTTTTGTTGAACCAGTAATGGTTTCAGCATTTGATGTGATTGAATCGATAAATTCGATTGAAAGCAATAAGCCAATTTTTCAGGTAGCAATGCCACTTCCAGAATTCTGGCAATACTATAAATTAAATTCAAAATACAAAAAGCCAGTTTTTAGAAATCCAGAAGATCCTGCAGAAATTATTTCAAATATGCTTCTGTATTCAAATAAAAATAAAGTTATTAGAAAGTCTGAGTTTTTGAATCGACATAAGGTTGGTGGTTATCGTATAACATCAAAAAGTGGAATATTAGACCATAACGAAATTGAAAAACTTTGTAAACATTATAACATTCCCCTTGTTAAAAGCAAGTTGCTTCTGCCAGAAGAAATCAAAAATATTGAAAAGGATTTTTTCCCTCTTGTATTAAAAGGGATAAATAAGAATGTAATTCATAAAACAGAAGTGAATGCAGTAATGCTGAATATCAAAAATGAAGATGAACTTTTAAAAGCATCGGAAGAAATTAAAGTTAACTTTAGACACAAAGGATATGAAGTGGAAGCATTTTTAATTCAACAATATGTAAATCCAAAATATGAAATATTAATTGGAGGATATAGAGATAACTCTTTCGGTCCTATAATTATGTTTGGTCTTGGAGGTAAATATGTAGAAGTGTATGATGACATAGTAATTAAATCATGCTATCTAAAAGGCGAAGATATTGATGAAATGATAGTATCAACAAAGATAGGAAAAATACTTAAAGGCGTAAGAGGAGAAAAAGCTGTTAACATTGATGATTTAAAAAATATTATAAAAAATTGTGCACTTATGATGATTGAAAATCCAGAAATACTGGAATTTGATATAAATCCATTAATTATTGATAAAGAAGATAATTATTATGTTGTTGATGTTAGAATTAATATTAAAGTTTAGTTCTTAATAATTTGTTTTGAGTATTTGATGATAAATTTCCATCTACCATTTTTTTCTCGATTTAAAGAAGAGAATTCATAATTCGTATAAAATTAAAGTTGTTAATTCAAAAGAAAAGTAATAATAAGATGCTTTTTAAAAATTACTTTTAATTGCCACAGAATATTATTATGTCATTCTGAACGAAGTGAATAATCTCTTTTTCAGAACTATTTTGATATATATAGCTTTGCGGGATATGACTAATATGGTTTATTACAAGTCACAAATAAGAATAAATATTTTAGCTCTAGATTGATTGAATTCCATTTTACATTTTATAATTCAGAAATTATAGTTATAATTTCAGTAGTAAAATAATTTTTAAAATGCCTCTAAGAAATTTATTTATTGATTTTAATTCATTTTTTGCCTCGTGTGAACAGCAACAATTTCCTCATCTAAGAGGGAAACCAGTAGCTGTTGTTCCAGTTAAAGCTGATACGACATGTTGTATAGCAGCCAGTTATGAGGCAAAAAAATATGGAATTAAAACAGGTACACTTGTAGCAGACGCAAAAAAAGTTTGTCCTGAATTACACATAGTTCAGGCAAGACATAGAGTTTATATAGAATATCATCATAAACTTATACAGGCAATTGAAACATGTATTCCAGTCGATGCAGTTTATTCGATAGATGAAATGTCGTGTACATTGATTGGCAAACAACAGGAAAGAGAGAATGCAATAGCTCTTGCAAAAAAAATTAAAGAAACAATTTACAAACAGGTTGGTGAATGTTTAAAATGTTCAATAGGAATTGCTCCAAATCAATACCTTGCTAAAACAGCAACAGATATGCAAAAACCTGATGGACTTGTTGTAATTGAAGAAAAAGATTTACCGCATATTTTGTATTCTCTAAAATTGAGTGATCTTGTTGGTATTGGAAGAAGAATGGAACCACGTCTTCGAAAATTTGGAATTGATACAGTTGAAAAACTCTGTAATGCCAGTAAATCTATGTTAAGAAAAGTGTGGGGAGGAATTGAAGGTGAAAGAATGTACATGCAATTACGAGGAGAAATTGTTAAACGTCCTCCCACACATCGAACAACAATAGGTCATTCTCATGTTATGCCGCCAGATCTCCGTTCGAAAGAAGGTGCTTATTCAGTTTTGCATAGACTATTACAAAAAGCTGCAATGAGATTGAGATATATGGGATTTGTATGCGGTACAATGTCTATAAAAGTAAAATTTTTAAGCGGGAAAAAATGGAGAAATGAAATTTCATTTAATCATACTCAAAATACAATTGCATTAATAAAAGCTTTCGAGGAAATGTGGAAAGATTATCCTCCAATTAAAGAAAAACCAATTGCTGTTGCTGTTACTCTCTATAATCTTATGCTCGAAAATTATAATACACTTTCGTTGTTTGAAGATGATAATAAATTCAAATCCTTAAACAATGCTATCGATTTATTAAACAAAAAGTTTGGATATGGAGCTGCATATTTTGCTGGTTCACACTTCGCAGTTAATTCAGCACCAATGAGAATTGCATTTACACAAATTCCAAATGTTGAAATAGAAGATGATGATATTGAAGAAATTTGATGAGTTTAATTTACATCAATTAACTTTTTGATAAATTGTACTGGCTTTAGTCAATTAGAAAGAGCTAAAGCCAGTATTTATATCATATAAGTTTGGTTTATTAATTACTTCTTTTCAAATACGAGTCTTCCAGCACCAGGATAACGAACTACAATTGTATCACCACTTTCATATTTATTCATTAATAGTTCTGTAGATAAAGGATTAATCAAATATTTTTGAATTGTTCGTTTAAGGGGACGAGCACCATAAGTTACATCGTATCCATGTTGCATAAGGAAATCTTTAACATCTTCTTCAACTTCGAGTGATAAACCTTTTTCTGCAAGCATACTTCCAACTCTTTGCAATTGTATATCGATAATCTTTTTAATTTCATTTTTAAGAAGTGGTTTGAATAAAACGATTTCATCAATTCTGTTTAGAAACTCAGGTCTAATTGTTTGACGTAATAATTCTGTTAAAGCAATTCGTAATTCGCCCATTACATATTCAAAGTTATTTTCATCAATCGAACTTAATTTTTCCTGTATTAAGTGAGAGCCAAGATTGGAAGTCATAATAATTATTGTATTTTTGAAATCGACTGTCCTTCCCTGATTATCTGTTAATCGTCCATCATCAAGTACTTGAAGTAAAATATTAAAAACATCTGGATGAGCTTTTTCGATTTCATCTAATAAAACTACAGAATAAGGTCTACGACGAACAGCTTCGGTAAGTTGTCCACCTTCTTCATAGCCAACATATCCTGGAGGTGCACCAATCAAACGAGATACAGAGAATTTTTCCATATATTCACTCATATCAATTCTAACCATTGCATGCTCGTCATTAAATAAAAACTCAGCAAGTGCACGGGCAAGTTCTGTTTTACCAACACCAGTTGTTCCAATGAAAATAAAAGAACCAATTGGACGATTTGCATCCTGTAGACCAGCACGAGATCTTCTAATTGCATTTGCAACAGCTGCTACTGCATCGTCCTGACCAACTACTCGTTTATGAAGTTCTTCTTCGAGTCTTAACAATTTTGTTCTTTCACTCTCAAGCATTCTACTTACTGGAATGCCAGTCCATTTTGCAACAACTTCAGCAACATCTTCGGCATCAACTTCTTCTTTAAGCATTTTATTGTGTTTTTGAATTTCTGCTAATTCTTCTGTTTCTTTCTTAAGTTTTCTTTCAAGTTCATTGATTACACCATAACGCAATTCTGCAACTTTACCAAGATTACCTTCACGTTCGTATCTATCTGCATCAGCTTTTGCTTTTTCAATTTCACTTTTCATCGATCGGATTTTCTGAATCTTTTCTTTTTCCAGTAGCCAGTGGCTTCTCAATCTATTTCTTTCTTCTTCGAGTTGACTTAATTCTTTTTGAAGTTCTTCGAGTCTGGAAGCAGAATCAGAATCCTGTTCTCTTTTCAAAGCCTCACGTTCAATTTCGAGCTGTTTAACTTTTCTTTCGATAGCATCCAGTTCTTCAGGCATCGAATCAATTTCAATTCTCAATTTTGAAGCTGCTTCGTCAATAAGATCAATTGCTTTATCTGGCAAAAATCTATCTGTTATATATCGATTCGAAAGTTGAACAGCAGCTACAATAGCTCCATCAGTAATTCGAACTCCATGATGAACTTCATATCTTTCTTTTAATCCTCGTAAAATTGAAATTGAATCTTCTTCACTTGGTTCTGCTACATAAACCGGTTGAAATCTTCTTTCGAGTGCAGCATCTTTTTCAATGTATTTACGATATTCATCTAGAGTAGTTGCACCAATTGCATGAAGTTCGCCTCGAGCTAATGCTGGTTTTAAAATGTTAGCTGCATCCATTGAACCTTCTGCACGACCCGCTCCAACGAGTAAATGAAGTTCGTCAATAAATAAAATTATTTCACCATCTGACTCCTGAACTTCTTTAACCACTGCTTTTACTCTTTCTTCAAACTGTCCTCGATATTGAGTTCCTGCAACTAATGCACCCATGTCGAGAGCAACAATTCTTTTTGTCTTAAGAGTTTCCGGAACATCACCCGAAACTATACGATGTGCAATACCTTCTGCGATTGCGGTTTTACCTACTCCAGGTTCACCTATTAAAACAGGATTATTTTTTGTTCTTCTGGAAAGTACTTGAAGAACTCTTCTTATTTCTTCGTCTCTACCAATTACTGGATCGAGTTTATTAGAACGAGCAAGTTCATTCAAATCACGTCCATATTTTTTAAGAGCTTGATAAGTATCTTCTGGATTTTGAGATGTAACTCTTTGTGTTCCACGAATATCTTTTAATGCAGCTAAAATTACATTTTTATTTATTCCATTATCTCTTAATAACTTTCCAGCAGCACCACCATCTTCACTCAATGCTAAAAGTATATGTTCTGTAGAAATGTATTCATCTTTTAATGCTTTTGCTTCTTCAGCAGATTGATCAAACAAACGAGCAGTATTCATCGAAAGTTGTTGGCTGCCAATTCCAGCTCCTATTACTTTTGGTAATCTTTCAAGTAATTCTCCTACTTTTATTTTCATATGATTAATATTACCACCAGCTTTCTGAATGGTAGAGACTGCAACTCCAGTTGAATCCTGAAGTAATGCAGCAAGTATATGTTCCGGTTCAACAATTTGATTATTATAATTTTGTGCTATTTCTACAGCTTCCTGAACAGTTTCTTGAGCTTTAACTGTGAATTTATTGAAGTTAAAAGCCATATCGTCACCTATTTTTTTCTGCTAATACAAAATTAATTTAATAAAGTTTCATATTAAATAAAAAAATACTAATCATAATAATACTAACTCGTAATATTTTATTTATTATTATATAATAATACTCTTTGCCTTGTTACTGCTTGCCATTTATTTTAATTTTGTAACTCAACTTGAAAGAATTTTTATGTCACATGTTTTATCACAAAACGAAGATACAATTGTTGCACTTGCTACTCCACCCGGTATTGGTGCAATTTCTGTTGTAAGAGTTAGTGGTCCTGAAACTTTTAAAAAAGTCGATTTAATTTTTTCTGGTAAAAAGAAAATTTCTGAATGCGAGACTCACACAATTCATTATGGTAAAATAATTGATAAGAATAATGAAATTATAGATGATGTTCTCATTTCAATCTTTAGAGCACCACATTCTTATACTGGTGAAGATTCAGTTGAAATAAGTACTCATGGAAGTCAGTTAATTACAGAAAAAATAATTTCTCTTCTTGTTGAACAGGGAATTCGACTTGCTGAACCAGGTGAATTTACTAAAAGAGCTTTTTTAAATGGAAAACTTGATCTTGCACAGGCAGAAGCTGTTGCCGATTTAATAAATGCAAGAACAGAAGCTTCCTTAAAAGGAGCCAGAAATCAACTTGATGGAATTCTTTCTAAAAAAGTTGATTTGTTAAGAGAAAAGTTGATAAATACTTCTTCATTAATTGAACTTGAACTTGATTTTGCAGAAGAAGATATTGAACTTTTACCTGTCGAACAAATTTTAAAAAATATATCAGAAATAGAAGAAGAAATTGAAAAATTATTAAAAACTTTTTCATTTGGTAAAGTAATTAGAGATGGTGTTAATGTAGCTCTTGTAGGGAAACCAAATGTCGGAAAATCTTCATTATTAAATTATTTATTGAAAGAAGCCAGAGCAATTGTTAGTGATATCCCGGGAACAACGAGAGATATTATAAGAGAAGAATTATTTATTGATGGAATACTTTTTAAACTCTATGATACAGCAGGAATAAGAACGACTGAGAACATTATTGAAAAAGAAGGAGTATTAAGAAGCAGAAAAGTAATTGAAGAAGCAGATATTGTATTGTTCTTAAATGATGTAGAAAAAGGTTTTGATGAAGATTTATATAATGAAATTCTTGAACTAAGTTCAGAAGAAAGAGTTTTAAAAGTAGTAAATAAAATTGATATTAAAGCAAATAACGATTCCCGTTTTGATGTAGGAATTTCTGCTAAAACTGGTGAAGGTATCGATAAATTATTCAATAAGTTAAAAGATAAAGCTATTGGTTCAAACATATATACTGAAAAAACAGCCATAGTTTCAAATATTCGTCACTATAATGCACTTAAAAAGGCAAAAGAGCATTTAATAAATGCAAAGAATTCTATTAAAGAAAAATTAACAGGTGAATTCATAGCCGTTGATTTAAGAAATGCAGAAAATTCTTTGAGCGAAATAATAGGTAAAATTACAACAGATGATATTTTAAATAATATATTTTCAAAATTCTGTATAGGTAAATAAGTTTCACGTGAAACCAGGAAGAGTTTGTAGTTGAAAGATATAAGCAAATTTTAAGAATAAGATAAAATTAAAATCGAAAAAGTTTCACGTGAAACGGAAAGGGAATTATGAAAGAATATGATGTAATAGTTGTTGGTGGTGGACACGCAGGCATCGAAGCAGCAACAGCTCCTGCCAGGATGGGATGTTCTGTTGCTATGATTACAATGGATAAAAATGCAATGGGGAGAATGTCCTGCAATCCAGCAGTTGGTGGAAGTGCTAAAGGCCATCTTGTGCACGAAATTGATGCTCTCGGTGGTATGATAGGATTAATCGCAGATAGATCTGGAATTCAATTTAGAACATTGAATAAATCCAAAGGTCCTGCTGTCTGGGCAGGAAGAAGCCAGAATGACCGAAAATTATATTCAATTGAAGCTTTGAAAGCAGTTCTTTCTGTTCAGAATCTTGATATAATTGAAGACTCTGTAATTGAAGTATTAGTCGAAGATAAAAAAATTTATGGTGTAAAAACTCAAAAAGGCCAGGAAATTAAATGTAAAGCGTTAATTGTATCGACCGGGACTTTTCTTAATGGTTTAATGTATACCGGAGAAAAAATCTTTCGTGGGGGACGTTTTGGTGAACCCCCAGCCGTTGGATTAACTGAATCTTTAATTAAATTAGGTTTTGAAGCTGGTAGACTTAAAACTGGAACTCCACCAAGACTTAAAAAAGATTCAATAAATTGGGATGTTCTCGAAGAACAAAAAGGGGATGATCCACCTCAACCATTTTCACTTCGAACACCTAAAAATGAATTCCCTTATCTTCCTCAACTTAGCTGTTATATTACTTATACAAATAAAACTGTCCATCAAATTTTAGAAACAGGTTTTGATAGATCTCCTTTGTTTACTGGAAAAATTAAAGGGAGAGGACCAAGATATTGTCCATCTATTGAAGATAAAATTTATCGTTTTTCAGATAAAGAACGTCACCAACTTTTTCTTGAACCAGAAGGATTGGATTCCGATTTGATTTATATTAATGGATTTTCAAGCTCACTTCCAGAAGAAGTACAATATGAAGCACTAAGAAAAATTAAAGGTCTCGAAAATGTTGAAATGGTTCGTCCAGGCTATGCAGTAGAATATGATTTTTTCCCACCTCATCAAGTTGATTTAACGTTAGAAACAAAACTAATAGAAGGACTTTATTTCGCCGGTCAAATTAATGGTACTTCTGGCTACGAAGAAGCAGCGGCACAGGGAATTGTTGCAGGTATAAATGCTGCATTGAAAATTCAAAAAAGACCAGAATTTGTTCTAAAAAGAAGTGAAGCATATATTGGTGTTTTAATTGATGATCTGGTTGGAAAATCAACTGATGAACCTTATCGTATGTTTACTTCAAGAGCTGAACATAGATTGATTCTAAGGCAGGATAATGCTGATAGGCGACTTTTGAAATATGGCTATGAATTTGGCTTAATTCCTAAAGAACTTTATGATGAACTTAAAGAAAGAGAAGTATTAATTACAAAATCAAAAGAATTATTAAGTAAAACAAAAATTCTGCCTACTGATATTAATCCATTTTTAATACAAAAGAATACAACTCCAATTGATAATGCTGAAACAGTAGATAAACTTGTTAAAAGACCAGAAATTAATTTGATAGATTTATTGGAATTTATTAAAAACAAAAATGGCGAAATCGTAGATTTATTAAATGATAAAAAAGCTATTGAACAGATTGAAATTGAATTTAAGTATGATGGATATATTCAAAGGCAGATGGAATTAATTGAAAAAATGGAAAAATTAGAAAATGTTCTAATTCCATTAAATTTTGACTATTCTAATTTGAAAGCTATTTCTGCGGAAGGGAGAGAAAAATTAAGTAAAGTAAGACCAAGGTCAATTGGTCAGGCTTCAAGAATCTCTGGTGTTACTCCTTCAGATATTTCAGTTTTATTAGTATATTTGAAAAGCTAATTTTGAGGTTTTTCTTTGAATTCCTATGAGCAGTATTTACGTGAACTAAAAATGCTCTTCTGGGAAAACAATATTAACCCAGATGAGTATCAACTTGAAAGATTAGCTAATTTTGCTGTTCTTGTAACACAAAAAAACTCTAAAGTTAATTTAATCTCTCGCAAAGATATCTCAAAAATTATCGAGAACCACGTTTTCATTTCCTCTTTTGTTTCTGAATTTATTCCTCAAAAAATAAATAACTTTTTAGATGTTGGAACAGGTGGTGGATTCCCTGGAATTCCTCTTGCAATAACTCGTCCACATTTAAAAGGTGTTCTTGTTGATTCTACTGCAAAAAAAATTGATGCTGTAAAAGAGTTTATTTCAAAACTTAAATTGAATAATGTAACAACAGAAAATTGTAGAGTAGAAAGTGAAGAGTTCAGACAAAAATATTCACAGGCTTTTGATCTTGTAATAAGTCGTGCAACAGTTCCACTTATTATTCTTTTTAGTTATGCACTTCCTTTATTGAAAGAAAAATCGTTTATAGCTTCTATAAAGGGGGGCGATTTAAATGATGAATTTAATGCTGCAGAACTTAAATACAAAGCTTACATAAAGAAATCAACAATATTTGAACTTGCCTACAAACCAACTAACACTCGCAACGAAAAAGGAAAAAAATTAATCCTCTTTGAGATTAATAAATAAATTGTTAATTAGTTTATTAAAGTAATTTTATTTATTTGAATTGATACATCAATATTTGTTTATACATATCAACCAAATAAAATTACTTGTTCGAAAAAATTCAAATTGTTACTTCACAATTAAATTAAGGTTGATTCCGTATAATACCGATTAGATGTGATTATTTAGATAACAAAACAAAAGTTTTATTTTGTTTTTAATAATAGTTAATAATGAAGATTGAAAAATTTATTAAATATCCTCAGCAACGAGATGTAGTTTTTGTTCTTGGTGCAGGTGCATCTCATCCAGATGGTGTTCCACTTCAGAGAGATATACTTCCACAAATATTATCTGATGAAAATGAAGAAATAAAAAATTCTGAAATAGGAAAAATTGTACTTGAATTTATTACAGATAATTTTGATTTCAATAAAAAATTAAATTTATATCCTCGACTCGAAGCAGTATTTGGTTTTCTTGATTATTTTATTCAGCATAATGAAAGTCTTAATTCTAAATACACAAATTCTCGCATAAGAGAGATTAAAGAATATTTAATAAAACTTGTTCATTACATTGTTAATTTGAATACAGATAAAAATAGTCATTATTATCACTTATTCTGGAAATTATTATCAGAGCATGTTCCGAATTCATCGATTATAACATTGAATTATGATACACTTCTTGAGCAATCATTTGAGTTTTTATTTAAACAAAATTATTATCTTGATTATTGTATTCAATTAATGAATTATGAAAGAATTCCACAATTAAAGAGTTTTAATTTCTGGATCAATCCACGTGAGCCAGTACTTGTGAATGAAAATGTTAATCCTATTCCAATAAAAATTATTAAACTTCATGGTAGTTTGAACTGGAAATATTGTAACTGCTGTAATTTGACTTTACTTACACCATGGGATCGAAAAATAGATTTAAATAAAGGAAAGTTTCTTGGTTACACATATCCCGATAAAGAAGAGTATGAATTTCGATGCCCAATAGATGGAACTGATTTTGAAACCTTAATTATGCCGCCATCATATTTAAAAACTTTGCATCATCCAGTAATATCACAATTATTGGTTGAAGCATCACGAGAAATTCGTTCTACAAAAAGAATTATTTTTATTGGATATTCAATGTCCGATGCAGATTTACATATAATTGCATTATTCAAAAAGCACATTCAGAATGGAACGGAAGTAATAGCCATAAATCCCAAAAAGAAAGAATCACTCGAATTAAGCTACAAATCAATATCCAGAGATACTAAATTTATAAACATATCGTTCGAAGAGTTGCTGAAGAAGAATATAATAGAAAAAATTATTTAATATACACAATTCGAGAAATTATTTATCAGTTTTAATAAGTTATTTTTTCCCAGATTAATGTGATTATTAATTAATAAATTCAATTAGTTTACTAATTGTATGGATATTTTATCGTGCTAAAAAAGCACTAAATAATTTGTCCTTAAGCAATAATAAAATAATCAACAGTCATATAGCCATTCACAGTATTAAATTTATATTTTATATTCGTATCTATTTTCTTCGATAAAGTTAATAATAATTGAAAAATATTTTCCAATCAATCGTATATAATGTTTGCTCTATGATAATTAATAAAATATTATATGCTGTGATTATAGGTTTCCATATAACATCCAAAATACTCTTTATTAAAATTTCTTTTAAGCAAATATTCTATACAAAAAAGTTACTTTTGAGGTTAAATAATCAATTCTTTTTAGACCATTTTTAACTATTGTTCTTTGTAAGTGAATGTATGAACTAAAATATTATCTATAAATATGCTATAATCACCAGGAGGTAGTGGAATATTTTTATCATCAACTAAATTTAGTGAGTAAACATACTCTATATTATTAAACTCTTTCCTTGGAACTTGAAATCTTGCAATTATTTTATTGAGTTGACGATGTATAATTTCTACATCGCTTTCACGGGTTCCTCTAAGAAAAGTTATTTCAATTACATCAGGTAGTGTAGTTACTTTTTCTTCTACTGGTAAATTAAGTATATTTTTGGTTTGTACATTTTTCACAAGAGGTAGTGCATCTGAAATAAAACCGAAATGTAAATCTGCTATTATTTGATAGTCTTTCAGTGGTATGTGATCGTGATAAGTGTTATATATTCGATCCAAATATAAAATTTGAGTAGTATTTGCATCTACGAGACGGATTTCTAATTCAACAATTCCTATTCTTTGAAGAATGACTGTATCAATAGGGACAAATGTTTGGCCAAATTCAAGTATTCTATAGCCTAATATTTTTGTAGCTTTTAAAAACTTTTCATTACTAAAAGAAACCAGAGAATCTGCATACTTTTGTTTATATACAAGCCAGCTTTTTTCGAAATGATTATCTGACTCGGCAAATGACGCAGATAAGATATTTTCATCCCGATCTAAAATTGTAATATGTTTTTTTAAAAGCTTATCAATGAGTGCACGATATACAACTAATTGTAAATCTTCATCAGATACATAGTTTCGATCAACACTTTGAATAATAATCTTATCGTCAGGCGTAATATTATTAAAGAGATTATCCGGTAATGTCATAGTGGATAATACTTTATCGAGAAATCTTGGATTAGTTAACTGTAATATTTTTGTAATATCTTTTTTAACAGTTTGTGTTTCGCTTTTACTTACTCTTTTTACATTAATAAATTCTGCCCCGGCACAACCAGTTAGTATAATTATCACTAATAATAAAAAATTAATTTTTTTCATCTTTACCTCCGATCTAATATTTTATTGAAAATCATTTAAAACTTACTATTTCCTGAAGTGTCAATTGTAACTATTTTAATAAAATCATCTTTTTCGTTTCAGAGAAATTGCCTGCTTGCATTCTATAAAAGTAAATACCACTTGGTAAATTAGAAGCATTAAATTCAACTTCGTAAATTCCAGGTGATTTTTCTTCGTTGATTAGAACAGATACTTCTCTTCCAAGTATGTCATAAACAGTAACATTAACAAAACTTGATTTAGGTACAGAGAATTTTATTATAGTAATTGCATTAAAAGGATTAGGATAATTTTGTTGTAATGAAAAATTGCTAATTATACTATTCAATGCAGATTTAATATCTCTTGTAAATAAAATCTTGTAATTTAAAATCCCGGATGTTAATGGCAATTTAAAATTTCCTTCTAATTCATAAGGTAATTCTTGATTTTCATTAACAAGGTATAATTTGAAATTAGATAGATTTTTTGCTTTAATAAATAGTGTCTTTTTGTTACTATTAAAAATTCTTAAGTTAAATATCTTATTATTGAATTCAGGTTCATGAATTTCTTTTAAATATTTTAATCTTGGGGAAGAGATTGAATCGATAACAACAATGTCCTCTTCAATATTAATACCGGGGGCATAAACATCAAAAATATCCATTTTATGTTGAGCATTATTATTTATAAAGAATAACAAGGAATCTCTATAAGATAAATCATCAAGAAGATAAATGATTGATATTAAATTTCTATTCATATAGTTTGTTTTACTTATGTTGTGTTGATTTGTTGAAAAATAGGGTATTTTTAAAGAACTTAAATCCGTATTATTTAAGTAATAATACCCTGTTAAAGGTTCTAATTCATTTGATTGATAGTAATTTCCATTATAAGCCCATAATGGCTGAGTAATATTGTTAGCTTTTTTTACTGAATCCCATAAAATAACTTTTTCGAATGGGTTTGATATTAAATTCCAACCGGGGTGTAATTTTATAGAGTAAGAATGGGTATTATCTAAACTAACAGGTTTTGTTTCAATATCTAATTGTATACTATACTTGGATACTACCCAAAAGGCTTTGCCTGGTTCAAGTAAGAATTTAGATGTGTTGTCAAACTCAATCAAATAATTTGGATACTCCAAATCTTCTCCATTGTCCCAGAATGCTTTCCAATCGGTGCCATAATTCAAATTTTTGAAAAGTGAAGACAATGATATACTTGAATTCCCAGGTATACCAAATATTTTATAATCCTTTTCACTTTTTGAATTTGAAAAACTAATGACGGTATTTATTTGATTAATTATAGGATAGATAAAAACAGAGAAAGTGTAGTTACTTATATCAAAAACTGCAGAATCATTTGTATCACTTATTCTTACCTTGCATTCAGTTGATGTTACATAGGGAACTACCCAATCATACTTACCAGTATTTGCTATAAAATTATTTATGATTGTTATCCATGTTTTACCATTGTCTGTTGTGTATTCTATCTTAATATATGTAACGTTAGAACTATTCCATCGTATTTGTTGTTGACTTCCTGCTATCCATGCTTCTCCTCCATTTGGGGA